>JAVKIA010000016.1 GCA_031459715.1 Armatimonadota bacterium
GTGCCGGCGACCGGGTCGTCACCACTCCCTTCACCTTCGCCGCCACCAGCCACGCCGTCGTCCATGCCGGGGCCCAGCCTGTCTTCGCCGACGTAGACCCGCGGACCTACAACCTGGATCCGGCCGCGGTGGAGGCGGCGGTGGGGGAAAGAGGCGCTCGTGCCTTGATCGTCGTCCACCTCTTCGGGCTGCCCTGCGACATGGCAGCCATCGACCAGATCGTCCGCCGCCACCGCCTGCTGTTGATCGAGGACTGCGCTCAGGCGCACGGTGCCGCCTTCCAGGGGCGCAAGGTGGGGACTTTTGGCCACGCGGCGATCTTCAGCTTCTACCCCACGAAGAACATGACCACGGGTGAGGGCGGGATGGTCGTCACCCCAGACCCGGAGGTGGCCCGTCGGGCGCGGCTGCTGGTGGACCCGCGCTTCGGCGGGGAGTACGTCTACGATGTCATCGGCTACAACTTTCGCATGACCGACGTGGCCGCGGCCATGGGACTGCCGCAGCTGCGCCGCCTGGACGGACACAACGCCATACGGCGCAGACACGCCCGTCTCCTCACCGAGGCCCTGCAGGACCTGGAGTGGCTGCAGGTGCCCCTGGAACCCCCGGGCGCGTACCACGTGTACACCCAGTACACGGTGCGGGTACGGCAGCGGGAGGCGTTCATGGCCCACCTGGAGGCGGAGGGGATCGGGCACAAGATTTTCTATCCTCTGCTCATCCCCCACACGCCGGCCTACCGGCGGCTGGGCTTCGACGGGACCTTCCCCGTCGCGGAGACCCTGACCAGGGAGGTGCTCTCCCTCCCGGTCCACCCCGCGCTGTCGGCGGATGATCTGCAGCGGATCATCGACGCCGCCCGGCGCTTCCGCCCCCGATGAGCCGCGTGCGCCTGGCCGTGGTGGGCCTGGGGCAGTGGGGGCGACACCACGTACGCATCCTGGCCCGACTCCCCGGCGTGGACCTGGTGGGTGTGGTGGACCGGGACCGCCGCGAGGCCCTGCACCTGGCCCAGCGGTTCGAGACGCGACCCTACGCGGACTACCGGGAGCTGCTGGGCAGGGTGCAGGCGGTCTCCATCGCCGTGCCCACGGCGCTGCACTATCAGATGGCGCGGGACTTCCTGGATGCGGGCGCGCACGTCCTGGTGGAGAAGCCGATGACGGTAACCGCGGAGGAGGCGGCGCACCTGGTGGAACTGGCGGCCCGGCGGGAGCGCCTGCTGCTGGTGGGGCACATCGAGCGCTTTAAGCCGGCGGTGCAGCGCCTCTTCCGCCTGGTGCGCGAGCCGCTGGCCATCGAGGCACGGCGGATGCGGCCCTACGACCCGGGGCGGACCATGGACGTGGGTGTGGTCATGGACCTGATGATCCACGACGTAGACATCGTCCAGTCCCTGGTGCCCGGCCGCTTCGAGGAACTGCAGGCCATCGGCGTCTGCGTGCGCAATTCCCACGAGGACCTGGCGGTGGCGCGGTTGCGCAGCAGCAGCGGCTGCCTGATCACCCTGACGGCCAGCCGGGTGGCGGCGCGGAAGACGGCGGAGCTGGAAGTCACCATGTCCGACGGCAGCGTGCACTTGGACTTGCTGCGGCAGATAATCACCGTTCACCACTTCAGCGGCGAAGTGCAGCGGGTGACCGTGCAGGGGGAGGAGCCGCTGGAGCTGGAGCTGCGCCACTTCGTGGAATGCGTGCGCGGCCAGGCTCGCCCCCTGGTCGGCGGGGAGGACGGGCTGCGCTCGCTGCAGGTGGCCGAGGCGCGGATGGTGCAGATCCGGCCGCCGGTGCACGTCTAGGGTGCCTGCCTCCTGGGAGACGCTGCAGGTCCACAGCACCGCTCGCGTTGACCTGGTGGACATCACCGCGCGGGTGGTCGCGCTCCTGCCCGCCGGGGCGGAGGGCGCGCTTGTGCTCTTTACCCCCCACACTACCGCAGCACTTCTACTGAACGAGCACGAGCCGGGCCTCCTGCAGGACCTGCGGGCCTGGCTGGAGCGCCTGGCACCGACGGCGGAGCCCTACGCCCACAACCGGGTGGACGACAACGCCGACGCCCACCTGCGCGCCGTGGCGCTGGGGCCTTCCCTGGTCCTGCCGGTGGCGCAGGGGCGGCTGGCGCTGGGCCGGTGGCAGCGCATCTTCCTGGTGGAGCTGGACGGGCCCCGGACGCGGCAGGTGCGGCTGCGACTGATCACTTGAGAGCGCCTCTGGGAAATCTCGGGTGGCACCACCCCGGGCGGGCTAGGGGCGGACGACGACGCAGGCGGTGACGCTGGCCACTCCGTCAATCTTCTTCAACGCTTCGGTGAGCGCGGGGAAGCCCCGGGTACCCTCCATCTGGGCGATGGCGATGATGTCCACCTCGCCCATGGTCACCACCGCCTCCGTGATCCCCGGCACCCGGCGCACCGCCCGGGCGACTTCCGCGGGGGTCCTGTGCCCCAGCGTGATCAGGAAGTAGGCGGTTTCCAGCACATCCTCATGCTATAGTAAAGCAGTGATTCCGGGGAAGGTTCCCCCCGCGCTGCTCCGCCGTCTCGTCTATCCGCACCTGACCCACCGGCCGGATGTCCTGGTCGCCGCCGGCATCGGGCAGGACAGCGCCGTCCTGGACTTCGGGGCCCACGTCTGCGTCGCCACCTGCGACCCCATCACCGGCGCGGTGCGGCACCTGGGGCGTCTGGCGGTCCACGTGGCCTGCAACGACGTGGCCGCCACCGGCGCCGAGCCTGTGGCCCTGCTGCTCACCCTCCTCTTGCCGCCGGGGGTCCGGGAGGAGGATCTGGAGACGATCATGCGCGAGGCCGGGCACGCCGCCGCGGCCATGGGCGTGGCCATCGCAGGCGGGCACACCGAGGTTACGCCCCGGGTGACCGAGACCGTCGCCGTCGTTACCGCCATCGGTCGTGCGCCGCGCGGCGCTTACGTGCACGCCGGGGGGGCGCGACCAGGCGACGCCCTCCTGCTGACCAAGGCGGCTGGCATCGAGGGGACGGCCATTCTGGCCACGGACCTGGCAGAGCGGCTGGACGGGCCGGTCCCCCGTCAGGTCCTGGAGCGGGCGCGGCGTTTCATCGACGAGGTGAGCGTGCTCCCCGAGGGGCGGGTGGCGGTGCGTGCAGGGGCCACCGCCATGCACGACGTCACCGAGGGCGGGGTGCTCACCGCGGCCTGGGAGCTGGCCGAGGCGTCCGGCCTGGGGGTGACGGTGCGGGCAGACGCCGTGCCCGTGCGCCCTGAGACCGCCGCCATCTGCGCGGCGCTGGGGGCGGATCCCCTGCTGCTCATCGGCAGCGGGGCGCTGCTGGTGACCACGAGTGATCCGGAAGCGACACTGGCAGCGCTGCGCGGTGCCGGCATCCCCGCGGCGCACATCGGCACCATGCTGGCGGGGGAGCGGGTGGTGCAGCAGGGGGGTCGGCTGCAGGCGCTGGCGCCGGCTCCCCGAGACGAGTTGTGGCGCATCCTGGAGGAGTACGCCGCGCGCTGAGGTGGTGCGCCTGCGCCCCGCCTGCTATTATCAGGGCTGAAACTGCACAGGCACGGCTGGGGGAGCTCGGTTGAGCCGGGCTGAGAGTGCAGTCGGTACCGGCGGGTACGCTGCTGCAGACCCCTTGAACCCGATCCAGGTAATTCTGGCGTGGGGAAGCGGAAGAGGAAGCCGCCAGGCCCGGTCGGGTCGGCGGCTCGACCATTTTTGCCGCCTCCGCCAGCACGTGGGGAAGGAGGGAAGATGTGATGTCCCGGGAGCGGTTGCGACGGCTCACGGAGACGGCGATCGCGGTGGCCCTCGTGGCCGTGCTCAGCAACATCCGTGTCTACAAGCTGCCCCAGGGTGGCTCGGTGACAGCGGCCAGCCTGGTCCCCATCTTCTACATCGCCCTGCGCTGGGGCGCCCCCTGGGGTATGCTGGCCGGCGCACTGGCCGGTGTGGTCAACTACATCCTTGAGCCGTTCTTCGTCCACCCCGTCCAGGTGCTGCTCGACTACCCTGCGGCCTTCGGCGCCCTGGGCCTGGCCGGGTTCCTGGCGCGCTGGCCGGCAGCTGGCATCGTCGCTGGCGGGGCGGGCCGCTGGCTGGCCCACTTCGTCTCGGGCGTGGTCTTCTTCGCCTCCTACGCGCCGCCGGGGCAGAGCCCGTGGGTCTACTCGGCGATCTACAACGGCAGCTACATGCTGCCGGAGGTGGTCATCAGCATCGTGGTCACCCTGGTGCTTTTGCGCAGTCTGCAGCGGGTGCAGCCGGCGACGCGGTGAGGGCGCTTATCATCACCCAGTGCCCGGCCCGCGGGCACCGGGCCCTGCGGCGGCTGGCGGCGGCGGCGGATCTGGTGCTGGCCGCAGACGGTGGTGCGCGGGTCGCCCGCCTGGCCGGGGTCGTGCCTCATGAGATCGTCGGCGATCTGGACTCGCTGGATGCGGCTACCAGGCGGTGGGCGAGACAGCGCCGCATCCGGCGTCGCGTCTTCCCCCGGGCCAAGGAGGCCACGGACGCCGAGCTGGCCTTGCGGCAGGCGCGGCGGCGGGGGGCGCGTCTGGTGTGGCTCTTCGGCGCGGTGTCCGGACGGCTGGACCAGACCCTGGCCAACGTACTCCTGCTTTTCGCCGCCCGGCGGCTGCAGGTGGTCGCCCGGCTGACTGACGGCCGGGCGGTGGCCTGTCTGGTGGATGGCGTGGTGGAAGTGCAGGGACGGCAGGGGGACGCCGTCTCCCTGCTGCCCCTCTCGCCGGTGGTGCGGGGGATCACCACGGTGGGGTTGCGCTATCGCCTGCGGCGCGGCGTGCTGCACCGCGGCTCCACCCGAGGCCTGAGCAATGAGATGACCGCCTCCGCCGCTGCGGTGCGCCTCACCGCAGGGGACCTGCTGCTGGTGCACACGCCGCGGTAGCCGTTGGGTCCGGCAGGATTTTCGCATCAACCGCTAATGCGGCGGCTCCGGCCGTCGCCTCGGCTGGTGGTAGAATACGAGCATGCCCGACCACCTCGTCCGCGCCATCGCCGCCGGAGGCAACGTGCTGGGATTTGCCGCGGTGACCACCCACACCGTGGAGGAGGCCCGCCGCCGACACCAGACCGCTCCCACCGCCACCGCGGCGTTGGGACGGACCCTCGCCGCCACCGTGATGCTGGGGGCGGGGCTGAAGGCCGAGCAGCGCCTTACCGTGCGCGTGCTGGGCGATGGGCCGCTGGGCGGCATCATCTCCGAGGGCAACGGCCGCGGAGAGGTGCGCGGCTACGTGCAGAACCCCCGGGTGGACCTGCCCCTGACCCCGCGGCGGAAGCTCAACGTGGGCGCGGCGGTGGGACGGGGGACCCTGCATGTGACCAAAGACGTAGGGTTGCGCTATCCCTATCACGGCAGCGTCCCCCTCGTCTCCGGAGAGATCGGCGAGGATGTGGCCCACTACCTGGTGGTCTCAGAGCAGGTTCCCGCGGTGGTGGCTCTGGGCGTGCTAGTGGCACCAGACCAGCGCGTGGAGGCCGCCGGCGGCTTCATCATCCAGGTTCTGCCCGGTGCCCCCGCCCAGATCCCCCGCTACCTGGAGGAGCGAATGAGCCACCTGCCCGGTGTGACCCAGCTGGTGCGCCGCAGTGGCAGCGCGGCGGAGCTACTCTCTGAGGCGCTGGGCGATCTGGACTCCCGGGTGCTGGAGGAGGTCCCGGTGGCCTTCCGCTGCGGGTGCTCGCGGCAGCGGGTGGAAGGGGTGCTGGTGGCCCTGGGGCGCGATGAGGTGAGCCGGCTGGTCGAAGAGGAGGGCCAGGCCGAAGTGATCTGCCGCTTCTGCGGCGATCGTTACGTGCTGGGCGCTGCGGACGTGGAGCGGTTGTTCACCCCGCGCGCCTGACCCGACCGGACTTGAGGCAGGAGGTGCAGACAACCACTCGCCGCAGCCGTCCGCCGACCACTCCTCGGACGCGCTGCAGGTTCGCCCGGTAGACCCGCTTGGTCCGCCGGTGGGAAAAGCTTACGGAGAAACCCGTTGTCGTGCCCTTGCCGCAGATCTCGCACTGCCGCCCCATGGTATGCCTCTGTGTCGCAGTTGGTCCCCGGCCCCAAAACGCTCACATCCTACCACGCGCCCCGTTGGGGACGCAACGGCATAACCCGCACAGCCCGCCGCTGCGCACCGCTTCCCCCGCTGCCCTTCGGATCGTTTCTTAGAGAGGAAAGGTGCAGCCAGCGGAGAAGACCATGGCCGGCTTGAGCGGTCACGCATCCACCTCTATTTCGCCAGTATCGCCACCTACCGTCGCGTCTCCCCTGCGCGCGCCGGTGCAGTACCTCAAAGGAGTCGGTCCGGCCAGGGCCGCAGCGCTGGCCCGCCTGGGCATCAACACCGTGGGCGACCTGCTGTTGCACCTGCCGCGACGGCACGAGGATCGCAGCCGGCTCACCCCCCTGCGGGACCTGGTGCATGGTAGCGAGACCACGGTGCAGGCCACCGTGGCCGCAGTGAGCCAGTTCCGGCCGCGCCACGGGCTGGTGGTAGTGAAGGCCGCACTGGTGGACGACAGCGGTATCGCCTACGCTGTCTGGTTCAACCAGCCCTACCTGAAGCAGCAGCTGCGCCGGGGCATGCGCGGCCTGTTCTTCGGTCGGGTGGAGCGGCGCGCGGGGGAGATCACCTTGCAGTCCCCGGAGTTCGAGCCCCTGGACGGGGATATGGAGGAGACCTGGCACACCGGCCGCTTGGTCCCCATCTACCCGGCCACGGAGGGACTCTCCCAGCGCGTGCTGCGTACTCTGGTGCGTACCGCCCTCACCCTGCACGCCGCAGAGGCGGAAGAGATCCTCCCCCAGGAGCTGCGGGCGGCCCGTGGGTTTCCGCCGCTGCCGCAGGCCCTGTGGGCTCTGCACTTCCCCGAGACGGTAGAGGCGCAGCAGGCAGCGCGGCGGCGGCTGGCCTTCGAGGAGCTGCTGGTGCTGCAGCTGGGGCTGGCTTTGCGCCGCCGGCAGACGGCGCGGCTGGCCCGGCCGTTTCAGTACGCGCCGGGGACCCTGGTGGACCGTTTCATCGCCGGACTGCCTTTCCCCCTGACGGCGGCCCAGCAGCGGGCCATTGCCCAAATCAGCGCCGAGATGCGAGGACCGCACCCCCTCAACCGCCTCCTCCAGGGGGATGTGGGGTCGGGGAAGACCGTCGTCGCGGTGGCGGCCATGCTCCTGTGCGTACAGGGGGGGTGCCAGGCTGCGCTGATGGCCCCCACGGAGATCCTGGCGGAGCAGCACTACCTGACCGTGCGGCGGCTGGTGGGAGACCTGGGCGTCCGCGTGGTGCTGCTCACCGGCGGCCGCGGCGCCGCGGAGCGGGAGCGGGTGCGCCAGGCGGTGCGCGGCGGCACCGCGGACCTGGTGGTGGGCACGCACGCCCTGATCGAGGACGAGGTGACCTTTGCCCGGCTGGGGCTGGTGGTGGTGGACGAGCAGCACAAGTTCGGGGTGCTGCAGCGGGCGAGGTTGCGGCGCAAGGGATTCGCCCCCGACGTGCTGGTGATGACGGCAACGCCCATACCCCGTACCCTGGCGCTGACCCTGTACGGCGACCTGGACGTGACCGTCCTGGACGAGCTGCCGCCAGGCCGGCGGCCCGTGGCCACCTACTGGCGCCAGGCGGCGGCGCGACCCAAGGTCTACGCCTTCGTGCGCCAGCAGGTCGCGGAGGGCCGCCAGGCCTATGTGGTCTGTCCCCTGATCGAGGACTCAGAGAAGCTGCAGGCCAGGGCCGCGGCGCAGCTGGCGGAGGAGCTGCAGCGGGAGTTCTTCCCGGGGTTGACCGTGGGGCTGCTCCACGGCCGTATGCCCGCGGAGGAGAAGGACCGGGTGATGGACGCCATGCGCCGGGGGAGGATCCAGGTGCTGGTGGCCACCGCGGTGATCGAGGTGGGCATCGACATCCCCAATGCTTCCGTTATGGTCGTCGAGGACGCGGAC
Organism: Armatimonadota bacterium; assembly: GCA_031459715.1. NCBI lineage: Bacteria > Bacillati > Candidatus Sysuimicrobiota > Candidatus Sysuimicrobiia > Candidatus Sysuimicrobiales > Candidatus Humicultoraceae > Candidatus Humicultor > Candidatus Humicultor tengchongensis. Next base: position 7,940 of record JAVKIA010000016.1, read on the forward strand.
CGCTTCGGTCTGGCGCAGTTGCACCAGCTGCGGGGGCGGGTGGGGCGAGGGGCGCACCGCTCTTACTGCATCCTCATCGCCTCGCCCTCGACAGAGGAGGGGCGGCGGCGCATGGAGGTGATGGTGGCCACGACCGACGGCTTCCGCATCGCCGAGGAGGACCTGCGGCTACGCGGACCCGGTGAGCTGCTGGGTACCCGGCAGCACGGGCTGCCGGACCTGCGGGTGGCCGACCTGCAGGCGGACCTCCCCCTCATGGAGGAAGCGCGGGAGGTGGCGGCGGAGATTGTGCGGCGGGATCCAGGGTTGCGGGCTTCCGAGCACACCGGCCTGCGGGCGGCGGTGCGGGAGCGCTTTGCCGACGCCAGCCTCCTCCTGGTGAGCTGAGGTGGGCCGGGTCGGTCGCCGGGAGAGCGTGCGCCCGACGGCGCAGCGCGTGCGGGAGGCCCTCTTCCAGAGCCTGGGGGCGCTGCTGCCCGAGGCGGCGGTGCTGGACCTGTACGCGGGTACCGGGGCTCTGGGACTTGAGGCGCTGGCCCGCGGCGCGCGGCGCGTCGTCTTTGTGGAACGCGACCCCCGCCTGGCCGCCCGGATCCGCGAGCACGTGCGGCGGGAGGGATGGACGGCGCGGGCTCAGGTGTGGCGGGCGGCGGTGCGGACGGCTCTGCGTGCCCTGGAGGCGGCCGGGGAGCGGTTCGACCTGGTCCTGCTGGACCCCCCCTACGGTCGGGGGTTGCTGCAGGAGACCCTGGATGCGCTGGCCGGCGGAGCTCTGCTCACTCCGGGGGCGCGGGTCGTCGCTGAGGGGCACTGGCGTGACGAGCCGCATCCTCCCCCCGGCCTGACCTGCGTACGCACCGCCCGCTACGGGGAGACCCGGGTCTGGGAGTACGCCGCGCGGGGCCCGCGCGGCGAGGAGGAGGCCCAGCGGTGACGACAGCGCTGTATCCGGGCAGCTTCGACCCCGCGCACAACGGGCATCTGGACGTGATCCAGCGGGCGGCTGCCATTTTTGACCGTGTGGTGGTGGGCGTGGCCAGAAAGACACAAAAGAACGGGCTCTTCGCGGTTGCCGAGCGTGTAGCCATCCTGCGGGAGGCGACCGCCGGCTTGCGGGGGGTGGAGGTGCGCCCCTACGGGGGGCTGACCGTCGCCTTCGCCCGCCGGGTGGGCGCGGATCTCATCGTCAAGGGGCTGAGGGGGGTTGAGGACTTCGAGCACGAGCTGCGCCAGGCGGTGATGAACCGGCGCCTGGGGGGTCTGGACACCACCTTCTTCATGCCCTCGCCTCCTTACGCGCAGATCAGCTCCACGCTGATCCGCCAGGTGGTCCGCCTGGGCGGGGATGTCTCCGCCTTCGTGCCTGCGGCCGTGGCCCGGCGCCTCCCGCCGCATCGTGGCGTCCGTGGACGGGCGCGCGCCGCGTCGCGCCCCGGGAGGAGCTAGTGGAGTCGGTGCTATCGCTGCTGGACCGCATCGAGACCGTGATCACCCGGGGAGCGCCGGTGCCCCTCTCCGACCGGCGCGTGGTAGACGCGCAGGAAGTGCTGGGGCTGCTGCGCATGATCCGGGCCCAGCTCCCCGCAGAGCTGCACCGGGCGCAGCGCCTGAACGAGGAGGCCGAGGCGCTGCACCGGCGAGCCACAGACGAGGCCCGCCGCATCCTGGTGGAAGCGGAGGCGCACGCCCGCCGTCTGGTGGAGGAGGGGCCGGTGATGGCGGAGGCGCAGCGGCGCCGGGCCCAGATACTGGCTGAGGCGGAGGCGGAAGCGGGGCGCATCCGGCGGGGGGCGGAGGAGTACGCGGCGCGCGTCCTGGCCGACCTGGAGGCGCAGGTGACACGCATCCTAGGTGCCATCCAGCGTGGCCGGAGTCTCCTGGAGCCACCCGAGTGCTAGAGCGGCGCCGTTCCTTGTGGCGGCAGCGGCGGGGTGGCTATAATCTAGGGAGTTTGCCGGGAGCAGGGCCGTGATTGTGCAACTGGACACCATCTGCCGGGAAGAGCCGAGCACGATGCTGGCCTTCACCGAGATGGTCGAAAGCGGGGCGGAGGTGGCCTTCCCCGGGCCGGTGCAGGGGGAGATTCGCTTCACCCGGGAGGGGGAGACCGTCTGGGTGGATGGGGCCGTGGAGACCGAGGTGACGCTTGTCTGCAGCCGCTGCCTGCGTCCCTTCCCCTACCGCCTGAGGGGGACCTTCCGCGAGGGGTTCCGCCAGGGGGCAGGGGATTCAGGACGTCTGCGGGAGGGTGCGGAGCTGATTCTGGATCTGGCCGGGCCGGAGCTGGATATTACCGAGGTGGTGCGGCAGCACCTTTTGATGGCACTGCCGATGGCGCCGCTGTGCCAGCCGGAGTGCCGGGGTCTTTGTCCCGTCTGCGGTGCGGACCGTAACGAGGTGGCCTGCGCCTGCGCCCCGGGGGAGGGCGACCCGCGGCTGGCCGGGCTGCGCGACTTCCGGCCAGCCTCCGGCTGAAGCCGATCTCGCAGCGGCAAGAACTAAGGAGGGAAGGATGTGGGGATTCAGAAGCGACGCCATTCCCGAGCACGGGTCACACGCAGCCGCCGCCAGTGGCGGATCCCTGCGATCTCGCTCGTGGCCTGTCCGCAGTGTCACCAGCTCACGCTGCCCCACCGGGTCTGCCCCGCGTGCGGGTACTACGCCGGCCGGTCGGTGCTGCAGCGGGAGGCAGAGAAGAAGTAGTCCGGTGCCCAGAACAGGCGGGCGGAGGGCCGCAAGGGCGTGACCGTGCGCATAGCCGTCGACGGCATGGGCGGCGACTACGCCCCCGAGGAGGTGGTGGCGGGGGCGGTACAGGCGGCGTCCTCGCTGGGGGTGGAGATCGTGCTGGCGGGGCCCGTCTCCCGGCTTGCACCCTTGCTGCGCAGGGGAGGCGCGCGCCGTCTTCCCATCGAGGTCGTCGATGCCCCCGAGGTCATCGAGATGCACGAGCCGCCGGCTGCGGCCGTGCGGCGCAAGCGCCGCTCCTCCATCCACCTGGCCCTGCAACAGGTGCGGGAGGGACGGGCGGCGGCGGCGGTGAGCGCCGGCAATACGGGGGCGGTCATGGGGGCCGCGCTGCTGGTGCTGGGACGTATCCCCGCTGTGGAGCGGCCGGCCATCGGCGCCATCCTGCCCACCCTGCACAAGACCCCGGCCATCCTGCTGGACGTGGGGGCGAATGTGGATTGCAAGCCCAGGCACCTGCTGCAGTTCGGGGTGATGGGGCACGTCTACGCGCACCGGGTACTGGGGATTCCCGCGCCCCGGGTGGCTCTACTCAGCAACGGCGAGGAGGCCAACAAGGGCAACGAGGTGACCATCCGCGCCGCCGACCTGCTGCGGGCCTCCGGCCTGAACTTCATCGGCAACGTCGAGGGGCGCGACTTCTTCACCGGGCTGGCCGACGTGGTGGTCTGCGACGGGTTTGTCGGCAACATCGTCCTGAAGTTCGGCGAGGGGCTGGCCCTGGCGCTGCGCCAGGTCCTCCGCGACGAGCTGGGACGTGCAGCCGGCAAGCTGCTGCTGCCGCTCTACCTGGCCCCGCTGAAGTGGCGGGGGATGACCCTGTGGCGGCGCCTGGACTACCGGGAGTACGGCGGGGCGCCGCTGCTGGGGGTGGGCGGCATCGTCATCGTGGCCCACGGGCGCTCCAACGCCTGGGCGATCCGCAACGCCATCCGGGTGGCGGCGGAGGCGGCCGCCCGACAGCTCGTAGAGCCTATCGCTGAGAAGATGGCGGAGGTGGAGGGACGGATGGGGCCGGTCCCAGCCACGCTGGGGCCGCGGCCGGTGCCGCCCCCCGGCGGGGCGGAGAGATGAAGGCCGTGCGCGGGTCCACCATCGTGGGCCTGGGACGGGCCATTCCGGACAGGGTGCTGAGCAATGCCGACCTGGAGCGGATGGTGGACACCACCGATGAGTGGATCATCACCCGTACGGGCATCCGGGAGCGGCGCATCGCCTCCGACGAGGTAGCCACCTCCGACCTGGCCTACGAGGCCGCGGTAGAGGCCCTGGAGGACGCCAGGGTAGAGGCGGCGGACCTGGACCTGATCATCGTGGGCACTGCCACCCCGGACATGCTCTTCCCGGCCACGGCCTGCCTGCTGCAGGACCGCCTGGGCGCCAGGCACGCTGGCGCCTTTGACGCCTCCGCGGCCTGCACCTCCTGGGTCTACGGCTGCGCCATGGCGCACGGCTACATTGCCGCGGGGATGGCGGAGACAGTCCTGGTGGTGGGTGCGGAGACCCTCTCCCGAATCACCAACTGGAAGGACCGCTCCACCTGCGTCCTCTTCGGGGACTCCGCGGCGGCGGTGGTGCTGCGGCCGGCCGAGCCGGGACAGGGCTTCCTCTCGTTCATGCTGGGGGCGGACGGCTCCGGGGGGCCGCTGCTGAACATGCCGGCGGGAGGCTCGCGCCTGCCCGCCAGCTTCGAGACGGTGGAGCGGGGGCAGCACTACATCCACATGAACGGGCGCGAGGTGTACAAGTTCGCCGTGCGCTGCATTCCTCGCGCCATCCAGGCGGCGGCGGAGCGGGCCGGCCTCGCCCTGGACGACGTCACCTGCTTCATCCCGCACCAGGCCAATATCCGCATCATCGACGCGGCGGCGGAGCGCCTGGGGCAGCCGCGGGAGAAGTTCTTCGTCAACGTGGAGCGGTACGGCAACACCTCCTCGGCGTCGGTGCCGGTGGCCCTCTACGAGGCCTTCATGGCAGGGCGGATCAGCCCCGGGGACCTGCTGGTCCTGGTGGCCTTCGGCGGCGGCCTGACGTGGGGTGCCGCCGCCCTGCGCTGGACGAAGCCTCTGCGCGCGGCAGGCGGGAGGAGCGGAACGGCCGCCTCCGGGGCGGGGGGAGGGAGTGTGCCATGATCGCCTTCGTCTACCCCGGCCAGGGCGCGCAGTACGTGGGCATGGGAGAATCCATCGCCGCGCGCTACCCCGCGGCGGCGGCCCTCTTCGCCCGGGCCAGTGCCGTCCTGGGGTTCGACCTGCTGGCACTGTGCACCCGGGGCCCGGAGGCGCGGCTGCGGGCCACCGAGAATACCCAGCCGGCCGTCCTGGTGACCGCTCTGGCCTGCGCCGCAGCCCTGGAGATCCACGGCGTACGCCCTGGCGCCGTGGCCGGCCTGAGTCTGGGGGAGTACGCGGCGCTGGTCAGCGCCGGGGTGCTGGAGTTCGAGGACGCGGTGTGGCTGGTGCGGCAGCGCGGCCTTTTCATGCAGGAGGCGGCTGCCGGACGGGAGACGGCCATGGCCGCGCTGATCGGCGTGGAGGCGGAGCAGGTGGAGCGGCTCTGCGCCGCGCATCGCCACCTGGGGGTGGTGGAGCCGGCCAACTACAACGGTGCCGGGCAAATCGTCATCGGCGGGGACGCGGCCGCGGTGCGGGCCGCGGCGGAGGCGGCGCGAGCGGCAGGGGCCCGCCGTGCGGTGCTGCTGGCTGTCTCCGCGCCGTTTCACACCAGCCTGATGGCTCCTGCGGCGGAGCGGCTGGCGGAGGCGCTGGAGCGTGTGCGGCTGGCGGACGCCGCCCTGCCTGTGGTCTCCAACGTGACGGCGGAACCGGTGCGCCGGGCCGAAGAGATCCGCCGCCTGCTGGTGCGCCAGGTGGTCTCCCCGGTGCGCTGGGAGGAGTCGGTGCGGCGTCTGGCCGCCATGGGCGCCTCCGCCTTCGTCGAGGCGGGTCCGGGGACCACCCTCTCCGGCCTGATCAGGAAGACAGTGCCCGCAGCGGTGCTGCACATCGAGGACGTGCCCAGCCTGGAACGGAGCCTGCAGGGCCTGGGGGCAGGGGTGAACCCGTAATGCCGCGGCTGGAGGGACGGGTGGCGCTGGTGACGGGCGCCTCGGGGGGACTGGGCCGGGCGATGGCCCTGGCCCTGGCGGCGGAGGGCGCGGCGGTGGCCGTGCACTACTGGTCCAACCGGGCGGCGGCGGAGGGAGTGGTAGAGGAGATCACCGGACGCGGGGGGCGGGCGGTGGCGCTGCAGGGAGACCTCACCGATCCGGCGGTCCCCGCCCGCCTGGTGGAAGAGACCCTGGCCCACCTGGGCGGGCTACACATTCTGGTGAACAACGCGGGGGTGGTGCGGGATTCGCTGATCGTGCGCATGCGGGACGAGGAGTGGGAGGAGGTGCTCGGCACTAACCTCACCGCCGCCTTCCGCTGCACTCGCGCCGCCCTGCGGCCCATGATCCGGCAGCGCTTCGGGCGGATCATCAACGTGGCCAGCATCGCCGCCCAGGTGGGAAACGCCGGGCAGGCTAACTACGCGGCGGCCAAGGCGGGGCTGGTCGGCCTGACCAAAGCCACCGCCCGCGAGGTCGCTTCCCGGGGTATCACCGTAAACGTCGTCGCCCCGGGGCTCATCGACGTAGGCATGACCGCGCACCTGGGAGCCGAGCAGGTCCAGCGGTTCAAGGAGCAGATTCCGCTGGGACGGCTGGGGACGGCCCAGGAGGTGGCGCACGCCGTGGTGTACCTGGCATCCGACGACGCTGCCTACATCACCGGGCAGGTCCTGAATGTGGACGGAGGCATGGTGATGCGGTAAGCGTAAATGAAGAAGGCGATGGCGCATATGCCCCGGGGCTCCCGCGACCCGGTCGCGGCAGGCAGCCGGGCGGCGGGGTGGGGATTGAGGAGGGAAGGCGGATGGCGACGGTATTCGACCGCGTGAAGAGCATCATCGTCGAACAGCTGGGCGTGGACGAGTCGGAGGTGACCCCGGAGGCATCCTTCGTGGAGGACCTGGGGGCCGACTCCCTGGACGTGGTGGAACTGGTCATGGCCCTGGAGGAGGAGTTCGAGATCGAGATTCCCGACGAAGACGCAGAGAAGATCGTCAAGGTCGGCGAGGCCGTGAAGTACATCGAGCAGCACCTGGCGGAGTCCGGGGGCTAGCGCGGGCGGAGAGGTTGTGAGGGAGCGGGAACAGCGGCGGGTAGTGGTCACCGGGCTGGGGGTGGTCAGCCCGCTGGGTATCGGTGCGGATCGGTTCTGGGATGCCATGATGGAGGGGCGCTCCGGGGTGGGGCGCATCACCTCCTGGGATCCCACCGGGCTGGAGACGCAGATCGCTGCCGAGGTGCGGGACTTCGATCCCACCGAATTCATGGACCGCAAGGAGGCCCGGCGCAATGACCGCTTCGTCCTCTTCGCCTATGCGGCGGCGCGGATGGCCCTGGAGGACTCGGGGCTGGCCATCACCCCGAGCAATGCCCCCCGCGTGGGTGTGCTCATCGGCTCCGGCATCGGCGGCGCCATCACCTGGGAGGAACAGACGCAGATCCTGATGACGAAGGGCCCGCGCCGGGTCAGCCCCTTCTTCATCCCCAACGTGATCATGAACATGGCCTCGGGGGTGGTCTCCATCCTCACCGGGGCCAAGGGCCCCAACTCCAGTGTGGTCACCGCCTGTGCCAGCGGGGGCAACGCCATCGGCGACGCCATGCGCATCATCCAGCGGGGCGACGCGGATGCCATGATCGCCGGGGGGACGGAGGCGGCCATCACCAGGCTAAGCGTGGCTGGCTTCTGCGCCATGAAGGCCATGTCCACGCGCAACGATGACCCGGCGCGGGCCGTCCGTCCCTTCGACGCCACGCGGGATGGGTTCGTCATGGGAGAGGGGGCGGGGGTGGTGGTCCTGGAGGCCCTGGAGCACGCCGAGCGCCGCGGCGGCCGGATCTACGCCGAGCTGGTAGGCTACGGTATGAGCGGCGACGCCTACCACATCACCCAGCCCGACCCGGAGGCCGACGGCGCCGCCCGCAGCATGCGCAATGCCCTGGCGGACGCGGGCCTGGCGCCGGAGGAGATCGACTACATCAACGCCCACGGCACCGGTACCCCCTACAATGACCGGCTGGAGACGCTGGCCATCAAGAAGGTCTTCGGTGCCCACGCCCGGCGTCTTGCCGTCAGCTCCACCAAGTCCATGATGGGGCACCTCCTGGGCGCAGCGGGGGGCGTGGAGTTCATCGCTTGCGTGCTGGCCATCACCCGCGGGGCCATCCCCCCGACCATCAACTACGAGCACCCCGATCCGGAATGCGATCTCGACTACGTGCCGAACCGGCCGCGCGAGGCGCGCATCACCACGGCCATGTCCAACGCGTTTGGCTTCGGCGGGCACAACGCCATCCTCATCGTCCGCCGCATGCCTTAAGCCCATGCCCCGCAGCCGCCCCAGGGATATCCCGGCTCCTCCGCAGGAGCGCGCGGCGCAGCTGGACGCCCTGCAGCAGGCCCTGGGCGTGCGCTTCCGCGACCGCGGCCTGCTGGAGCTCGCCCTGCGCCACGACTCCTTTGCCCACGAGCGGGGCGCGGGTAGGGAGCACTACGAGCGGCTGGAGTTCCTGGGGGACGCGGTCCTCAACCTGGTGGTCAGCGATTACCTCTTCCGACAGTACCCTGAGCACAGCGAAGGGGAGCTGGCCAAGGAGCGCGCCCGCCTGGTCAGCGAGGCGGCGCTGGCGCACCTGGGGCGGCGGCTGGGCCTGGGCGGCTACCTCCTGCTGGGCCGGGGTGAGGAGAAGGGCGGAGGGCGGGAGCGGCCCGGCCTGCTGGCCGACGCCGTGGAAGCTGTGCTGGGGGCGGTGTACGCAGACGCCGGATACGGGGTGGCCCACGCCCTGGCCACTCGCTGGCTGGGGGAGCTACTGCAGAGCCTCCCCGGCCGCGCCGAAGACTTCAAGAGCCGGCTGCAGGAGCGTCTCCAGGGGAGTGGCCGGCTGCCGCGCTACCGGATCGTGGAGGCCGCAGGGCCCGACCACGCCCGCTTCTTTCGGGTGCGGGTGGAGGTCGAGGGGACGGTGGTGGGGGAGGGGCACGGTCGCAGTAAGAAGGAGGCGGAGCAGGCAGCGGCAGAAGAGGCGCTGCGCTGGCTGGACGCGGTGGAGCGGCGGAGGGCGCGCCGGCCGTGAAGGCGCTCTGGGCGCCGTGGCGGAGCGGGTACGTGATGGGGCCGCGGGAGGAAGGTTGCTTCCTCTGTGCCGCTCCGGCCGCCGGCGATGACCCCGGCCGCCGCATCGTGCACCGCAGCCGGCGCGTCTACGTCATCCTCAACTCCTTCCCCTACAACAGCGGGCACGTCATGGTGGCCCCGCTGCGCCACGTGGCCCGTCCGCAGGACCTGGATGAAGAGGAGCGTCTGGACCTGATGGACACCCTGGTCCTGGTCATGCAGGCGCTCCAGGCGGCACTACAGCCGGAGGGGTTCAACGTGGGGCTGAACCTGGGCCGGGCGGCGGGGGCAGGGGTGGAGCAGCACCTCCACCTGCACGTCGTCCCCCGCTGGGTGGGGGACACCAACTTCATGCCGGTTCTTGCCGATACGAAGGTGCTTCCCGAGCACCTGGATGTCACCTACGAGAAGCTGCGACAGGCCCTGCACGCTGTGCAGGCCGACGCCTCCGGCGGAGCACCTACACCTCACCCGCGCCCCGAAGATTCCCTCTGAAGACAGATGGTCTCCCCGCCGCGCTCCCGTATGATGGAGACGGAAGGGTGGGGCAGGCAACATGAAGACCGTCCGGCAGCTGATGCGCGTGGACCTGGTCACGCTGCCGCGGGACGCCAGCGTGGCGGCGGCGATGCGCACCATGCTGGAGCACCGGGTGGGCGCCCTGCCCGTGGTGGAGGGGCAGCGCATCCTGGGGATCATCACCGCCCGCGATCTGCTGGGGCAGGCTCTCTACAGGCTGGTGGGGGACGTCATGACCACCGACCTGGCGGTCATCGGCCCCGACGAGCCCGTCACCGCCGCCTACCAGCTCCTGGAGGCGCGCCACGTCAACCAGCTTCCGGTGGTCGAGCACGGGCGGCTGATCGGCATGGTCACCCGCCTGGAGGTTCTGCATGAGCTGGGCAAGCTCACCGACCCCCTGACGGGGCTGCCCTGGCCGGGGACGCTGCGACAGCGCGCGGCCGAGCTGCTGGCCCAGCGGCGGGAAATCGTGGTCATCTTCATCGACCTGGACCGCTTCCGCCTGATCAACAAGCGTTTCGGCCACGTGGCGGGAGACCGGCTGATCAGCGCGGTGGCCTCGGCGCTCCTGCGGGCCACGGACACAACCCAGGACCTGCTCTGCCGCTACGGCGGCGACGAGTTCGCCTTGGTCACCACCCGGCCGGCGGCGGAGGCGGAGGCGCTGGCGGAGAGGCTCCTGGCCGCTATCCGGGAGCTCACCCTGCCCGAGCTGGAAGGGGTGTCGCTGACGGCCAGCGTGGGGCTGGCGGGGGGACGGCGCAGCGGAGAGCGGGAGGCGCACCCCGGGGCGACGGTGGACGACCTGATCACCATGGCCAGTCGCGCCTCCACCGCGGCCAAGTCCCTGGAGCGCCCGCTGCTGCACGCCCACGAGATGGAGGCGATGGCGGTGCTGCAGCAGGCCGTGGTGGAAGAGGGGACGCGCCTGCGCATCGGCCCGCTGGGCCTGACCGTGGAGGGGGGGCAGGCCAGCGCGCGCGTGGAACTGGAGCTGGAGGGACGGCGTTACTCCGGTGTCGCCAGCGGCCCGGCGGCCGGAGGTGGACCCTTGCGGGCGATGGCGCAGGCGACCACCGCCGCCCTGGCTCAGCTGCTGCCCCCGGGGTGGACCGCGGAGGTGGAGGAGATCACCTATACGCCGTTTCCTGTAGGCGCTGCGGTCAGCGTGGCGCTGGTGCTGGCTACCCCGACCGGGGAGGAGCTGCTCGTGGGCACCGTCCCTTACGCCAGGAATGACACCCGCGTCGTGGTCCGGGCCGTACTCAAGGCGGTGAATCGCCGTCTCGTCCGGCTGCTGGCCCTGGCCGGCACGAGATGAGACCTTCCTCCGGCGCCCTGCGCCCGACCCACTGGGCAGTCCGGGCGCTGTTGCTTCTCCTGCTGGCGGCACCGGCGCTACTGGCGCCGGCACTGGTCGCGCCAGCGCTGCCGGCGGCCTCGGCCGAAGGTGCTATCCGGCACGCCGCGGTCCTCTCCCGGGAGGTCGGCCCACGGCCCTCCGGAACACCTGCCTTCCTGCGCGCGGCGGACTACGTGGACGGCAGTCTCCGCGCCTGGGGGTACACCGTGGAGCGGCAGCCCTTTCCCTTTCTCTACTTCGAGGTCCGCGGCTCCGTCCTGCGGCTGGTGGCCACCGGGGAGACAATCCCCACGGTGGTGCCCGAGTACTCAGCCGCCACTCCGCCGGCGGGAATCGAGGCGGCGCTGGCCGACGGGGGGTTCGGCCGCCCGGAGGAGCTGCAGCGGGTCGCCGGCCGGATCGCCCTGGTGCAGCGCGGGCCGGCGGGGTTCCTCTTCCGCGACAAGGTGGCCAACGCTGCCGCCGCGGGGGCGGTGGCCATCATCATCTACAATCACACGCCCGACCCCGTGCCCCAGGTCACCCTGCTGACGCCAGCCCGCATCCCCGCAGTGGTGGTGACCCAGGAAGCGGGGCAGCGGCTTCTGGGGCTGCTGCGCCAGGGCGAGGTGCGCGTCCACCTGCGCGTGGAGACGGTGCTGGAGGAGCGCACCACCTGGAACGTGGTGGGCCGCCGCCAGGGGCGCGGCGGCCGGGCCATCGTGGTGGGCGCCCACCTGGACAGCGTGGAGGTCAGCCCTGGCGCCAACGACAACGCTTCAGGGGTGGCCGCCGTCCTGGAGGCGGCGCGCCTGCTGGCGGGCGCACCGCTGGAGCTGCCGCTGGAGGTGGTCGCCTTCGGAGCGGAGGAGCGCGGCCTGCTGGGATCAGCGTACTACGTCCGCCAGCGGGGCGGGCAGGTGGCCGCCATGGTAAACCTGGACATGGTGGGCGTGGGGGTGTTGCGGGCCGGGAACGGTAGCGGCGACGGACCGCTGCTGGAGGCGGCAGAGCGGGTCGCATCCGGGCAGGGTGTGGCTCTGCCGCGCTTCCGTCTTCCCGGTGGGAGCGATCATGCCTCGTTCGAGCGGGCCGGCATCCCCACCGTTTTCCTGCACACGGGCGATGACCCGCAGATCCACACCCCCGGCGACGTCCTGGAGCGGCTGGACCCGCGCCTGCTGGCCCAGGCGGCGCAGCTGGCCGCCGCGGTGGTGCTGGAGGCCCCCAGGGTTATCCGCTAGTCCACCCCGGAATTTGGCCGGGTTAACTCTCTGGGTGCCCCCGGCCATACCGGGCGAGATTTCGCGGACAGGCTCCTGAGCTACGGTCTGACCCTGCGGATCTGCACCAGGCCGATTCGCGTGCGCGTCGCCGACTCGATGCGGAACTCCAGCCCCTGGTAGCGGAAGGTCGTCCCCGCCTCCGGAATCGCCTCCAGGTGGTGGAAGATGAAGCCGCCCAGGGTATTGGCGGCTGTGGTGGGCAGGGCGATGTGGAAGCGCTCGTTGAGCTCGTCTAGGGGGATGGCCGCGTCCACGACGATGCGGTCCGGCTGCTGGAGGACCACCAGGCGGCGCTCCGGGCGGAACTCGCCGGGAATCTCCCCCACCAGCTCCTCCAGGAGGTCCTCGATGGTGACGATGCCCGAGGTGCCGCCGAACTCGTCCAGCACCACGGCCAGCTGGATGCCCTGGCGGCGCATCTCCTCCAGCAGGTCCACCACCGGCTTCATCTCGGGGACGTAGAGCACAGGGCGCATCACCCGGTCCACCGGCTCTCCCTCCCGCCCCTCCGCCTGCGCCACCAGCAGGTCCTTGGCGTGCACCATGCCCACGATGTGGTCCAGGTCCTCGCTGAAGACCGGCAGGCGGGTGAAGCCGGCCTCGCGCACTGCGGCCACGGCCTCGACCACTGCGGCGCTGTTGGGCACGCCGCGCACAGACACCCGCGGCACCATTACCTCCTCCACCAGGCGGTCGGCGAACTTGAAGACGCGGTGCACCAGCAGCGCCTCCTCCTCTTCCACGACGCCCGCGCGGCGGCTCTCGCTGACCAGCAGGCGGATCTCCTCCGGCGAGTAGACGTGCCGTCCGCTGGGCGCCCGCAGGCCGAAAAGGGAGAGGGTGGCGTTGGCGGCGCCGTTGAGGACCCAGATGAACGGCCGGAAGAGGCGGGAGAACAGCTCGGTGGGAGGCGTCACCACCAGCGCCGTGGCCTCCGGCCGCCAGATGGCCAGGCTCTTGGCGGCCAGCTCTCCAAAGACGATGTGTAGCGTGGTGATCAGGGCAAAGGCCAGAACGATGGCCACCACCCGGGTGGTGGCCTCCTGGAGGCCGAGGGGGAGCGGGTGCAGCAGCGGCTCCAGCAGCGCCGCCACCGCCGGCTCGCCGATCCACCCCAGCCCCAGGCTGGCCATGGTGATGCCCAGCTGCGTCGCCGCCAGGTACGGGTCCAGGTTGTCCGTGGCCCGCAGCACCATCCGCGCCCGCGGGGAGCCACTCTCCACCAGGGGGAGCAGTCGCGTCCGCCGCACGGCCACGATGGAAAACTCCGCGGCCACGAACATGCCGTTGGCCGCCACCAGCACCAGCACGGCGACCAGGCGCCACATGATGGACGTGACCGACAGCTCCATGGGCCTCACTCCTCAGACGGCCTGCCCTACGCTTTTCCCCGGCACCGCCGTAGCGCCCTGCAGGAGGTTCTGGCAGACTAGGACGCACAAGACACGCGGCCGGCGCCCGGAGCAGACGAGACGCCGGCGCAACGGGAGGTCTGCAGCATGAGCAACCCAGCCGGGCTGGACCCTGTGGAGATCTACGAGTACCTGGTGCGAGCCCGAAGGCCCGTCCTGGAGCGCGTGGAGACGCTGTCCGACGCCGACTACACGCGGCAGTTTCCATTTGGTGAGCGGACGATCCGCCACACACTGGCGCATATAGCTGGTGCGGAGTGGGCCTACAACCGGCGGCTGCGCGGCGAACCGGTCCCGCCGCTGGGGGAGCGTCCCTTCACCCGCTTCTACCAGACGGGCTTTCCTCCGCTGCAGCAGGCCTGGGAGGAGCTGGCGGAGGAGACCCGCCGCACCCTGCGGGGTATCGGGGACTGGAGCCGGCCGGTGGAGTACGTAGCTGCAGCTGCGGGAGGGCCCGGGGTGCGCATCCGCACCACCACCGGCGGCGTTGCCACGCAGCTGGTGCTGCACGAGGTCCACCACCGCGCGCAGGTGATGGCCATGCTGCGCCACCTGAATGTCCCCGTGGAGTCGCTGGACTATTCGATCCTGATGTTTGTGCGGGAGGAGGCGGGGACCTGAGGCCCGCGCCCCGGGCCGGCAGTCGCGGGGGCACTCGGGCGGAAGGTGCGGGCCGGTCTATGGCCGGTTCAGGTGGGGAATAAATCCCTGGTCGGACTGGATGTCGCGGGGCGAGGGGGGCAGGCTCTCCGCGAGGACTGACATGGGGGGACTGCGCCGCCCACAAGGAGATCCGCTCTGGTGCCGGACCGTCCGGCGACTCCCCCTCTCCCGCGTGCGGGCCAGCCTGCTGGCGCTGATGCTGCTGGCCGGCCTGCCCGGACTCGGCCTGGCCTTCTCCATGGGGCTGGAAAGCCGGCGGGCCACCGCAGCGGCCACGCACGCCGAGGCCGCGCAACTGGTCCGCCTGCTCTCCCTGCAGCAGCGGCAGCTCATCGACCAGACGCGCGTGCTCCTGGTGGACCTGGCCCGCCATCCGGAGATCGCCCGGCGGCAGGACGCCGCCTGCAGTGCCCTGCTCCTGGAGACCCTGCGCCGCTATCCCCGCTATGCCAACCTGGGCGCGGCCGACCCAGCCGGGAACGTCTTCTGCAGCGCCCTCCCGCTGACCCCACCGGTGAACATCGCCGACCGCGCCTACTTCCGCCTGGCTGTGGAGAGGCGGGACTTCGCCCTGGGCGAGTACCAGGTCGGCCGGATCACGGGCAAGGCGTCGGTGAACGCGGGCTATCCCGTGCTGGACCGGGCCGGGCAGGTAACGGCCGTCGTCTTCGCCGCCCTGGGCCTGGACTGGCTCAACACCCTGGCCGCCGAATCCCGCCTGCCCCCGGGGGCCGTCCTGCACGTGGTCGACGCTCAGGGCACGATCCTGGCCCGGTACCCGGACCCCCAGCCGTGGGTGGGGAAGGCATTCCCTGATGCCCCCAGCATCAGGGCCGTACTGGCCGCAGGAGGCGAAGGCACGGCCGAGGTCTCGGGAGTGGACGGAGTGCGGCGCCTCTACGCCTTCGCCCCACTGACGCCGTCGCCGCAGCCGAGGGGGCCGTTCGTCAGCATCGGTATTCCCACCGCCGTCGCCTACGCGGGAGCCACCCGCCTCCTGGTCCGCAACCTGCTGGGGCTGCTCCTGGCCGGCGCTCTGATGCTGGCCGCGACCTGGTGGGTTGGAGACCTGCTGGTGGTGCGACGCGTTCGCGCGCTGGTACAGGCGGCGCAGCGGCTGGGCAGCGGCGACCTGGCCGCGCGTACCGAGCTGCCCCACACCGCAGGAGAGCTGGGCCTTCTGGCCCGCGCCTTCGACGAGATGGCCGGTGCCCTGGAACAGCGCCAGGCTGAAACACGGGCGGCGGTGCAAGCGCTGCGCGCCAGTGAGGAACGGCTGCGCCTGCTGGTGGAGCAATTACCGGCTGTCGTCTGGACCACCGACCGGGAACTGCGATTCACCGCCTCGCAGGGCGCGGGCCTGGCCCGACTGGGCCTTCGGCCCAACCAGGTGGTGGGACAGAGCCTCCGGGAGTACTTCCGGACCGACGATCCGGACTACCTTCCCATTGCCGCGCACCGTGCCGCGCTGGCGGGAGAGTCGGTGGCCTACGAGCTGGAGTGGGAAGGGCGGGCCTACGTGAGCCACGTGGAGCCGCTGCGTGATGGGACCGGCCAGACCATCGGAGTGCTGGGGATCGCCCTGGACGTCACCGAACGGCGGCACGCTGAGGAGGCCCTCCGCTCGTTGAACGTCCAGCTGGAGCGGCGGGTGCGGGAACGCACCGCCGAGCTGCGCGAAGCCAAGGCGTTTCTGGAGCACCTCATCGCCACCAGCCCCGGAATCCTCTTCCAGGCCGCCCGCGACTACACCCTCACCTACATCAGCCCCAACCTGGAGCGGATACTGGGTTATCGTCCCGAGGAGGTCGTGGGTGTCCCGTACTCCTTCCTGGAGAAGATTCACCCGGAGGATCGGGATCAGGTGCAGGTGGCAGATGAGCAGAGGCCGCGCGGGGGGCGACCGTCTCCGGGGCGGGAGGTGGGGCTGGTGCGGGAGGTGCGCTTGCGGCACCGCGACGGGACCTACCGCTGGTTCTCCGTGGCCATGCGCATCAGCCACGATGCCGACGGTACCCCCGCCACCATCCTGGGACACGCCCTGGACGTCACGGAGCGCAAGCGGGCCGAGGAGGCCCTCCTGGAGGCCCGGGCGGAGGCGGAGCGGGCGAACCTGGCCAAGAGCGACTTCCTCTCCCGGATGAGCCACGAGTTGCGCACGCCTCTGCACGCCATCCTGGGGTTCGCCCAGCTCCTGGAGATGGAGCCCCTGCGGCCGGAGCAGGAGGAGAGCGTGCGGCAGATCCTCCGGGCCGGCCACCACCTGCTGGAGCTGATCAGCGAGGTCCTGGACATCGCCCGCATCGAGGCCGGGCGCGTTGCTATCTCCCTGGAGCCGGTCCAGGTAGGCGGGCTGATCCGGGAGGTGCTCGACCTGATGGCCCCTGTGGCCGCAGACAGGCGCATCCGGGTCCGGGGAGAGGCGGCGGCTTCACCGGCCTACGTCCGCGCCGACAGGCAGCGGCTGAGGCAGGTGCTGCTGAACCTCCTCTCTAACGCTGTCAAGTACAACCGTCCGGCGGGGACGGTGGAGGTAACGCTGCACACCGCCTCCCCCCACCGGCTGCGCTTCCTGGTCAGCGACACCGGTCCAGGCATCCCCCCGGAGTGGCAGCAGCGGTTGTTCCAGCCCTTCGAGCGCCTGCACGCCGACCAGACGGGCGTGGAAGGGGCGGGGCTGGGCCTCGCCCTCTCCAAGCGCCTGGTAGAGGCCATGGGCGGCCAGATCGGCGTGGAGAGCACCCCGGGTGCGGGCAGCACGTTCTGGGTAGAGCTGCCCGCTGTGCCGGATCCGCTGGAGGGCCACCGACTGGCCGCCTCGGCCTCGCCCGGTGGCTTCCCGGATGCCGTCTTCCTCTCCGCCCCGCCGGGCGGGGAGCTGGTGGACTGAGGAGGCAACCGGCCTTGGCCCCGGCATCCGCCCCCAGTCCCGACGGTGCACGAACCGTCCTCTACATCGAGGACAACCTCTCCAACCTGGAGCTGGTCCAACGCATCCTGGCGCGCCAGCCGGACCTGCGCCTGCTCACTGCTACCCGGGGGCAGGAGGGCCTGCACCTGGCCCAGCAGCACCATCCCCGGGTCATCCTGCTGGACGTCCACCTGCCGGACCTCTCCGGCGACGAGGTCCTCCGCCGGCTGAAGAGTGAGGGGCCGCTGGCCAGCATCCCCGTCGTGGTCATCAGCGCCGACGCTACCCCGGTACAGCGGGCGCGCCTGCTCTCCCTGGGGGCGCGGGACTACCTGACCAAGCCCCTGGACGTCCGGGCATTCATGGCCGTCCTGCGGCAGGCGCTGGAGGAAGGGGAATGAGGCCACAGCGCCTTACCGCAGCGATCCGGTGGGCCGGCGCCACCCTGCTGGGGCAGTTCACTCTGCTGGCCCTGCTGCTGACGGCGCTGGTGGCCGCGGGTTTCGCCTGGGTGGTCAGCAGGCAGATGGTGCAGGATGCCCTGGACGACGCCGCCCGCCAGGCCGCCCGGGTGGTGCAGCTGCTCATCACCCCCCAGGTGAGGGCGGAGGACTTCGCGTTGCCGACTCCGATGCGGGTGGCTGCCTGGCGGGCACTTGTGGGCCGGGTGGTGGACGGGGCGGACATCGTGCGCATCAAGGTGTGGAATGCCCGCGGCCAGGTCGTCTACGCGGACGCGGCGGACCTGATCGGCCGGGTGTATCCTCTGCAGGAGAACAGCGGGCTGGCTGATGCCCTGCAGGGCCGCCTGGTCCACCAGGTCAGCGGGCTGGAGAAGGCGGAGAACGCGCTGGAGCGCAACCACCGGCGGCTGCTGGAGGTTTACGTGCCGGTCACGCTACCCGACCGTGCCGGGGTGGCCGGGGTCTACGAGGTCTACCGCAGCTTCGCACCGCTGCAGGCCAGAATCGACAGGATCAGGCGGCTGGTCTGGGGAGGAGCGGCGGCCGCCTTCGCCCTACTCTACGCCTCCTGCTCCGCGCTGGTCAGCAGGGTCAGCCGTCGCTTCTCCGCTCTGGCCTCCTTTCCCGAGCAGAATCCCGATCCGGTGGTGGAGACCGACCTCTCCGGGAAGATCACCTACATGAACCCCCAGGCCTCGGTGCAGCTTCCCGACCTGCGGGCCGCCGGCCGACAGCACCCCCTGCTGGCGGACCTGCCGGATCTGCTGGCGGAGCTGGGGGATCGTGGCAAGGGGTCGCTCACCGGGGTGACCAAGGTGGGCGAGACGTTCTACCAGCGGTTCGTGTACCCGACGGGCCGTGATCGCCTGCGGCTGTACATCCACGACGTCACAGAGGCCCTCCTGGCGGAGGAGCAGGTGCGCAAGCTCTCCCGGGCCTTGGAGCAGACGGCGGACCTGGTGATGATCACCAGTCGGGATGGTGCGATTGAGTACGTCAACGGTGCCTTTGAAGACGTGACCGGTTACGCCAGGGAAGAGGTTATCGGGCGGACTCCCCGGGTCCTCAAAGCCGAGGGAAATGATCCGCGGGTTTACGAGCAGCTCTGGAAGACGATTCTCGCCGGTAAGGTCTTCCGCGGAGTATTGATGAACAGAAAGAAGAACGGTGAGGTGTTCTACGCGGACCAGACGATCACACCTGTCCTGGACGGGGACGGGAGCATCATGTACTTCGTCTCCACCGCCAGAGACGTCACCGCACGGCAGCAGGCGGAGGAGGAGATCCGCCGCCTGAACGCCCAGCTGGAGCAGCGGGTGGCCGAGCGCACCGCCGAGCTGCACCGGGCCAAGGAGGAGGCCGAGCGGGCCAGCGTGGCCAAAAGTGAGTTCCTCTCCCGGATGAGCCACGAGCTGCGCACGCCGCTGAACGCCATTCTGGGGTTCGCCCAGCTGCTGGAGATGGAACCGCTGCCGCCAGAGCAGCGGGAGAGCGTGGCCCACATCCTGCAGGGCGGCCGGCACCTGCTGCAGCTGATCAACGAGGTGCTGGACATCTCCCGCATCGAGGCCGGGCGGCTGACCCTCTCCCCGGAGCCGGTGCACGCCGCGGGGGTCCTGCAGGAGGTAGTGGACCTCATCGCCCCCCTGGCGGCGCAGCGGGGCGTCCGCCTGGGCACCGAGGCCACAGACGGTGACGCCTTCGTCCTGGCCGACCTGCAGCGCCTGAAGCAGGTGCTGCTCAACCTCCTCTCCAACGCCGTGAAGTACAACGTCCCCGGCGGTAGCGTCACCGTCTCCTGCGAGCCCTCCCGCCACGGCTGGCTGCGTCTCAGCGTGCGGGACACCGGGCGGGGGATTCCCCCGGAGAAGCTGGACCAGGTCTTCGTCCCCTTCGCCCGCCTGGGGGCCGAGCAGACCGGGGTGGAGGGGACCGGCATCGGCCTGGCCCTTTCCAAGGGGCTGGTGGAGGTGATGGGCGGGGAGATGGGTGTGGAGAGCGTGGTGGCGAAGGGCAGCACCTTCTGGGTGGAGCTGCCCCTGGCCGAGAGCTCTCCGCAGCGCGGGGAGCGCATGTGGGAAGAGCCCTTCCCTCCCCCCGGGGAGGAGGCCCTCGGTGTCGCTGGCGGGACCATCCTGCACATCGAGGACAACCTGGCCAACGTGGAGCTGCTGCAGCGCATTCTGGAGGACCGGCCGCGGATCCGGCTGCTGGCCGCCATGCAGGGCCGGATGGGGCTGGACCTGGCCCGGCAGCACCGCCCAGACCTGATCCTGCTGGATGTGCACCTGCCCGACCTCTCCGGGGAGGAGGTCCTCCGCCGCCTGCAGGCCGACCCGCGAACCCGGTTTATCCCGGTCATCGTTATCACCGCCGACTCCAGCAGCGGACAGACAGAACGCCTCCTGGCCATAGGAGCCGCGGGCCTGTTGCGCAAGCCCGTGGAGATCCAGGAGCTGCTGCGCACCCTGGATGAGGCGTTGCGCCGGGTGAAGGGACGTCATGCCGGACCAGTCACGTAAGGACGCAGTCATCCTTGTGGTGGACGACGAGGAGACCAACGTCCTGCTGCTCAGGCGTCTGCTGGAGCAGGCCGGCTACAGCGGTGTGGTCAGCACCACGGATCCGCGTCAGGTCCTCCCGCTGCACCAGGCTCTTTCTCCCGACCTGATCCTGCTGGACCTGCACATGCCCTACCTGGACGGCTTTGCAGTGCTGGAGCGCCTGAGGCCCCACATCCCTTCGGGGGACTACCTGCCGGTCGTTGTCCTTACCGCCGACATCACCGCACAGGCCAAACGGCGGGCCCTGGCGGCGGGGGCCAAGGACTTCCTGACCAAACCCTTCGATGCCACGGAGGTCCTGCTGCGCGTCCACAACCTCCTGGAGACCCGGCGCCTGCACCGCCAGCTCCAGGAGCATAACCGCCTGCTGGAGGAGCGGGTGCGGGAGCGAACCCGCGAGCTGGAGGAGGCGCGCCTCGAGATCCTGGAGCGTCTGGCCCTGGCCGCCGAGTACCGCGACGACGCCACCGGGCAGCACACCCGGCGCGTCGGCCAGACCGCCGCCCTGCTGGCCCGGGCGCTGGGCCTTCCTCAGGACCAGGTGGAGCTGATCGGTCGGGCCGCCCCCCTGCACGACATCGGCAAGATCGGCGTTCCCGACGGGATCCTCCTCAAGCCAGGCCCGCTTACGGTGGAGGAGTTCGAGATGATGAAGGCCCACACCGTCATCGGCGCCAGGATCCTCTCCGGCAGCCGCTTCCCCCTCCTGCAGCTGGCCGAGGAGATCGCCCTCACCCACCACGAGCGGTGGGATGGCCTGGGCTACCCGCGCGGACTGCGCGGGGAGCAGATCCCGCTGGCCGGACGGATCGTGGCCGTGGCCGATGCCTTCGACGCCATGACCTCCGGCCGGCCGTACCGCTCGTCGCTCTCCCAGGAGGAGGTCTGGGCCCTGCTGTGGGCGGGCGCAGGGACCCAGTGGGAGGAACGGCTCGTCCGGGCGTTTGCCACCGTCATGTCCGCGCAGCGGCCAGTGGAGGGTGTCTATGCTGGATGAGAGCTTGCTGAAGGAGGCCCGCATCCTCATCGTCGACGACGAGAAGGCCAGCGTCCGCCTGCTGGAGCGCCTGCTGCGCGCCTGCGGGTGGACCAACCTGCGCAGCACCTACGATCCCCGGACCGTCTGCACGCTGATCCGGACCTTCCGACCCGATCTGGTCCTGCTGGACCTGCACATGCCCCACGCCGGCGGCCTGGAGGTCCTGGCCCAGACCCGGGCGTTGCTCGCCGCCGAAGGGGTCCCCATCCTCATTGTCACAGCAGATGACGGGCCTGGGGTCAGGGAGACCGTGCTGGAGGCGGGGGCCAGCGACTTCATGGCCAAACCCGTGGACGCTGCCGCTCTGCCGCTGCGGGTGCGCGCCCTCCTGGAGGCCCGCCTCCGCCGCCTGCAGGAACGCGGGCCCGGGCCATTCCTGGAAGAGTCCGCGGCATCCCGTGCGGAGGGGGTGGTGGCGCTGGACGTGGAAGCACTGGAGCGGCTGGCCCTGGTGGCGGAATACCGTGACGACCTCTCACGCGGCGAGCACGTGAAGCGCGTGGGCCAGGCCTCCGCCCTCCTGGCGCGCGCCCTTGGCCTGGGGGAGGCCGAAGTGGAGATGGTGCGGCTGGCCGCCCCGCTGCACGATCTGGGGAAGATTGCCATTCCCGAGTCCATCCTGCTGAAGCCGGGCCGCCTGACGCCCGAGGAGCTGACGGTGATGCAGAGCCACACGTCCCTGGGCGCGGCCATGCTCGCGGGCAGCCGGCATCCCGTCCTGCAGATGGCCCAGCGGATCGCCCTCTCTCACCACGAACGATGGGACGGCGGGGGCTTTCCCCAGGGGCTGCGTGGTGAGGCCATTCCGCTGGAGGCGCGCATCGTGGCCGTAGCGGATGCCTTCGACGCCATGAGCGCCGACCGGCCGTACCGTCTCGCGCTCTCCTCGGAGGAGGTGTGGGAGATCCTGGTGGACGGAGCGGGGAAGCAGTGGGACCTGCAGGTGGTTGACGCTCTGGCCTCCCTGGTGGGCCCACAGGTGCAGGTGGACCGTCCCTTCGACCTGTCCGCCTTCCTCCAGCGGGAGCAGGCGATGCTGGACCCGCGGCGATAGGACAGCCCGGCTTGGGCTCACGCGCCTGTCACAAACTCCCGCAGGTCTACAAGGAGCTCCCGCAGGTCTAAAAGACCGCGGCAGTGGCATATACCGGAGTAGCCAGGGGACATCCGCCGGCGGGGCCGAACGCGCCGCCGGTGTCGCGGGGGAGGGGTCACCACGGGGGCTTTCGACCAGCGGAAGGCGCGAGGCGCCGAACGCAGCGCGATCTGGGTCCGGCTGGCCGTCGTCGCCCTGGGGACCTCCGTGTACATCACCGCCCTGGAGCGGGAGGGGAGAGTGGCTCCCCTGGCCTACCTGCTCCTGGGGCTGGCCTGGCTCTACGGCCTCTCCGTGCCCATCGTCCAGCCCTACCTGCGCCTGCCGCAATTGGTCTCCAGCTACTTCATCTCGATTACCGACGCCCTGTTCACCATGCTCTGGCTCCTGGCCACCGGCGGGTTCCACTCCCCGTTCTACGTGGCCATCTACGCCGCGGTAGTCTCGGTGGCGCTGCGCTTCAACCTGCGGGAGACGGCCGTGGCCGCGGTGGTCTACGCGGCCAGCTACATGGTCCTGCTCTGGTCGCTGGGGCAGCTGGGGGACAACCTGCCGGAGGTGCTGGTCCGTGTAGGCTTTATCTTCGTCATCGCGGCCACCTCGGCACTGCTGGCGCGGGAGACCTTTCGCCAGGCACGGGCCAAGGCGCGGATGCGTACCCGCCTGATGCGGGAGCTGCGCCTGCGGGAAGAGCGCTACCGCGCTCTCTTTGAGCGGGTGCCCGTGCCCCTCTACCGCGCCGCCCCCGACGGGCGGATCCTGGATGCCAACGAGGCTCTGGTGGAGATGCTGGGCTACCCCGACCGGGACTCCCTGCTGGCCGCGACTGCCACAACACTGCACGTCGACCCCGATGCCCGGGCACTGTGGATGGCAACCATGGCCCAGCGCGGCATGGTGCGGGACTTCATCGCCCGGCTGCGGCGTTTCGATGGCTCGGTGATCTGGGTGCGGGATAACGCCCGGGAGGTGCGGGACGACCACGGGCACGTGGTGGCCTACGAGGGCATGCTGGAGGACGTTACCGAGCGGCGGAAGGCGGAGGAAGTCCTGCGGCAAAACGAGGCCCGCCTCCGCCTGCTGGTCGACCAGATCCCCGCCCTGGTCTGGACCACCGACAGACAGATGCGGTTCACCTCCTTCCTGGGGGCGGGACTGGCGGTGCTGGGCCTTCGTCCCAACCAGTTGGTCGGCAGGACCCTGTACGAGGTCTTCGGCACCGGCGACCCGCGCCTCCCCGCCGTGGCCGCGCACCGCGAGGCGCTAGAAGGCAAGTCCGCGGCGTACGAGATGAAGTGGGGTGGGCGGGCCTACCAGGCGCACGTGGAGCCCCTGCGCGCTGCCGACGGCTCCATCGGCGGGACCACGGGGGTGGCTCTGGACGTGACGGAGCGGGTGCGGACCGAGGAGCTGCGCCTGGCCCTGGAGGCGGCGCGCCGCCCCGCGGGCGGCTCTCTTTCCGGGCAGATCTCCTGGTAAGATCCCCAAGACAGATCCGGGCCAGGGGGAGTGTCCTCCCTTGACATGCGAACACATGTTCGACATAATGGAAATGCCGACGGGAGCCGGAAAGCATGCGGGACCTGCTGTCGCTGTGGCCATCGGCTCGGGGACTGTGGCCGTCGCCTCTAGGACAGTCGCCATCGTCCCCAGGGCTGGTCGTGCTCACCGGCCAGGATGCCTGCCTCACCGTGGGGCTGCTGCTGGCGCTTCGGGGGACGGCCACCGGACGCCCGCTGCTCGTCGTTGACGGAGCCAATGCCTTTGACCCCTACCTGATCGCTGACCTAGCCCGCCGGCAGGACCTGGAGCCGCAGTGCCTGCTCGAGCGGATCTGCATCTCCCGGATCTTCACCTGCTATCAGCTGGAGGCGCTGCTGGAGGAGCGACTCCCGCACCTGCGGGACCGGCTCGCCCCCTCCGGCCTCTTCCTGTCGGGGCCGCTGGAGCCGCTGCTCGATGAAGAGCTCCCAAGGGAGGAGGCGGAGCGCGTCTTCCGCCGGATCCTGAGCGCGCTTGACCGCGTGCTGCAGTGGCCCTGGACCGTGGTCGCCGCCTGCCCCGACAGCTCCCGTCCTCCGCCGGGCCGCGAGCACTTCCTGCCTCAGGTGAAGCGGCGGGCGCGGCTCCTCCTCCGGGTCACGGTGGAGGGGGAGGGGTGGCGGATCGACGCAGGGGCGGGGGGCCCACCCGGGTGTGGCAGCCCGTAGGCGTCCTTATGGCCCGGCGGTGGCGATGAAGGGAGGTTGAGGATGGGACGAACCGTGGCCACAATGACGCAGGTGGTCGATCAGGAGGCGGCCAGCTTCAGCCGGTTCCGCCGCGCCCTGCGCAGGGAGGACCAGGAGGTCTTTGACCTCCTTTTTGCCGCGGCCCGGCACCACGCCGCGCCCGCCGCCTACCAGTCGCATGCCTCCCCCTTCGAGGTGATCCTGCTGGCGATGCTGCTGGAGCTGGGGAAGGCGGTGGTGGGGCTGCAGCGCCGTCTGGCGGAGCTGGAGCAGGTGCCTATCCTCCCCGCTCCCTATGCCTCCGGGGCCGTGCCTGCTCCCCACCCCCCACGTGCTCGGGGGCCGTGAGGCGGGACCGGTGCGGGGCTGGCTCTTCGACCTCTACCCTGCCGCCGAGGGGATGGTCCTGTGGTTCCTCGACGCGGAGGGCCATCCCCACCGGCTGCTGGCGGAATACCATCCGGCCTTCTACGCCGCGGGTCCCCGGAGGGCACTGGACCGCCTGGGCCCTCTCCTGGAGGCGCGGGGTATCCCTGCGGACCTGACCCCGGTGGTCCGCCGGGAGCTTTTCAGCGGCGCCGAGCTCCCGGTGCTCCGTGTGGCGGTGCGTCGCCCGCTGCACTTCTCGGCGGCCGTGCGGCAGGCGGCCGCGCTGCGCCCCCTCACCCTCTACACCTGCGACCTCAGTCCCGCGCAGCTGTTTCTCTATGAGCGCGACTTCTTTCCCCTCGGCGAGTACGACCTGGTGGCGGAGGACGGCGTGCTGCGCGAGGCAATTCCGCGGTCCCGTCCGGAGGACCTGGAGTACACGCTTCCCCCGCTGGTGGTGATGCGGCTGCGCCTCGACGGCGACCCGGTTAACCCCAATCACGGATGGCGCGGGGAGCTGGTGGTGGCGGTGGAGGGGGAGGAGGTGGTGCTGAGCGGAGAACGTCCGGAGGACGCCGTCCGCAGCCTCAACCGGATGCTCTCCCGCTATGACCCCGACGTCCTGCTCTCGGAGTGGGGCGACACCTTCCTGCTGCCGCGGCTGCTGCGGCTCAGCCGGCAGACGGGGCAACCGCTGCTGCTCAACCGGGACCCGCACGCCAGGGTCGCCCGCCGCCGCGGACGGTCGTACCTCACCTACGGCAGGACCGTGTACGCCGCCGGCGCCCACCTCCTTCACGGGCGGTGGCACCTGGACCTGCGCAACTCCTTCATCTATAGCGAGTCGGAGATGGCCGGCCTGCTGGAGATCGCCCGTCTGGCCCGCCTGCCGGTACAGCGTCTGGCCCGCACCTCCACGGGCACAGCCATCTCCTCCATGCAGCTGGCCCGCGCCGTGCAGCAGCACATCCTGGTGCCCTGGCACAAGAGCGAACCGGAGGCCTTCAAGACCGCAGCCGAGCTGCTGCTGGCGGACAAGGGGGGCCTCACCTACCAGCCGCTGGTCGGCGTCTACGAGGGTGTGGGGGAGCTGGACTTCTCCTCCATGTATCCCACGATCATGGCGCGGTTCAACATCTCGCCGGAGACCGTCAACTGCTCCTGCTGCCGGACGGGAGAGGTCGTCCCCGAGATCGGGCACACGGTCTGCCGGCGGCGCCGCGGTCTGGTGCCGCAGGTGCTGGACCACCTTCTGGAGCGGCGGGCGTACTACAAGCGGCGAAAGCGGGAGGCCAGTGGCGGCGAGCGGGCGATCTACGACCAGCGGCAGACGGCGCTGAAGTGGTGCCTGGTCACGTCATTCGGCTACCTGGGGTATCGCAACGCCCGTTACGGGCGCATCGAAGCGCACGAGGCCACCACCGCCTACGCCCGCGAGATGCTGCTGCAGGCCAAGGAGGTGGCGGAGGCCCGGGGATTCCGCATGCTGCACGCCATCGTGGATTCCATGTGGCTGCAGCGGCCGGGGGCGGGGCCGGCTGCGTACGAGACCCTGGCCCGGGAGATCCAGGCGGCCACGAAGCTACCGATCTTCGTGGAGGGGGTCTACCGCTGGATCGCCTTCCTTCCCTCCAAAACGCATCCCGGTGTGGGCGTCCCCAATCGCTATATGGGCGTCTTCACCGACGGAAGCACGAAGGTGCGCGGCATTGAGGTGCGTCGCTCCGACGTCCCGCCGCTGGTGGAGGAGATGCAGGCGCGGATGCTGCAGGAGATGTTTGCCGCACCCACGGTGGCGGCCCTGCAGGAGAGGCTGCCGGAGATCCTGGCGGTGCTGGAGGGGGCGCTGCTGCGGGTGCGGGAGGGCCATATCCGTCCCTGGGACCTGGCCCTCACCGCCACCATCTCCCGGAGGCCGGAGGCGTATCGCAGCAACCACCCGATCGCCCTGGCCGCGCGGATGCTGGCCCGAAGCGGGATTCACCTCCATCCCGGCGAGGCGGTGCAGTACGTGGTCACAGACACAGACGCCAGGAACCCGGAAGACCGCGTCCGCCCCCTGACCCTGCTGGGGCCGGCGTGGTCCTACGATAGGGACTACTACGCCGAGCTTCTACTCCGCGCCGCCGGGACCGTCCTGGAGCCCTTCGGCTACTCGTGGCGCCGTCTGCGGGAATCCGTCACTCCCGCGCCGTCAGGTCCGATTCGGCGTGGGGGGCCTCCGGCCCCACCAGGTGCGCCGCGGGGCCGTGCAGGCGCAGGCGCTGCGCCAGCATCATCTGCAGCTCCCGCGCGTTGCGGGCAGAGTTCCCGCGGAAGTGGTTGTTGAACATCAGATAGAGCCGGCGCACGTCGCCGGCCAGCCGCTCTGCGGTCTCTACCCAGGGGCGCAGCTCATCGGAGGAGTACAGGTAGTCGTAGGCCCGGGCCGTGGAGACGCCATGCTCCGCCAGCGCCGGGTTGCGTCCGTGGAACCGGACCAGGCTCCAGTCAGTGGTCGTCTCCACCAGGGGGGCAGGGAGGTAGCGCACCGGCGCCAGGTCGGCGATGACGTGGGCGAAGCCATGCTCCCGCAGGTAGCCCAGCAGAGTGCGCCGGGCTTTGCCCTCCAGCCACTCCCGGTGCCGCACCTCGATGGCCACGGGCCAGTTCTCCAGATAAAGGGCCCAGGCATCCAGGTAGTGGAAGAGCTCCTGGGTGAAGCCCTGCCCCTTGGGGAACTGGAAGAGGACGTACCCCAGCCGCTCCCGCAGGCGCAGCGCGTCCACGAAGGCGGCGAAGTAGTCCCACACCGCTGTGAGGATCTCCTCGGGCAGGCGCATAGGGGAGAGGCTCTTCAGCACCTGCAGCGGTTTGGGCAGCAGCGGGAAGATCCCCCGGGGCAGGCGCGCCGGGTCGCTGTCGTGCCAGGTGAGCCAGGCGAAGGCTTTGACGTTGAAGACGAACGGGGGCGGGACGGTCTCCGCCCACTGCACCGCCCGCTCCGCCGGCTGCAGCGCGTGGTAAGAGGCGTCCACCTCTACGGTGGGGAAGACGCTGGCGTAGTAGCGCAGCCGGGCGCGGGGCCGGGTGCGCACCCCTTCGGGGTAGAACTCGCCCGCGAAGCCGGGGTCAGCCCAGGAGCAGGTCCCTGTATAGATTTCGCAACCGTGATAGACCAGGGGCGCCGCGGGAGCACCGGCGGCATCGGGAACTGGGCCCATATCGGCTCTAATGGTATTACGGCGGGCGAGATTTTCAATGGGGAAGGGTTCCTCCCCGCGGGGGACGGCGGGTATAATGAACCGGCCGGCAGGCTCGGAGGAAGGATGCCGGAGTGGCTAGCGTCTTTTTTTGTGTTCTGCGGAGGATAGCGTGCTGCGTCTCTTCGGGCGGATCACAGTAGTGCTGCTGGTTCTGGTGGCGGTGCAGCTGGCGGCCGCGCCTGTTGGCCTGCGGGGCTGGCGGCCCTACCTGCAGCCGCCCCGCCTCCAGGTCAACCTCGGGCTGGACCTGCAGGGCGGCAGCCACATCGTGCTGGAGGCGCGCCAGACCCCGGAGGTGCCGGTGACTCGCGAGGCGGTCGACGCTGCCCTGGAAGTGATCCGCCGCCGGATCGACCAGCTGGGCGTGGTAGAGCCCACGATCCAGCGCGAAGGGGAGCGGCGCATCATCGTGGAGCTGCCCGGCATCGAAGACCCCCAGCGGGCGCTGCGCGTCATCGGGCAAACGGCGCTGTTGGAGTTTGTGAATACGGGGGCCCGGTCACTGCCCGAGGGGGCCACCTGGAACGAGGCGGGGACTGAGGTAACCCTTCCCGGGCCGGAGAAGCGGACTATCCCTCTGAAGAAAGAGGTGGTGGTCACCGGGGCGGATCTAGCTGACGCCCGTGCCGCCTTCGAGCAGGGCCAGGTGAGAACCGGCGCACCCATCGTCACCTTTCAGTTCAAAGGGCCCGGGGCGAAGAAGTTCGAGGAGTTCACCGGCAGCCACATCGGGCAGTACCTGACCATCGTCCTGGACAACCGGGTGATCTCCTCACCGGTGATCCAGAGCCGGATCACCGGCGGCTCGGGCCAGATCAGCGGCCGCTTCACCCTGGAGGAAGCCCGCGAGCTGGCGGTGCTGCTGCGCGCCGGCGCCCTGCCGGTTCCCGTGGAGGTCGTGGAGCGACGCACCATCGGGCCCTCCCTGGGGCGAGACTCGCTGGATCTGAGCCTGCGCGCCGGCGCCATCGCCGTGGTGCTGATCATCGCCTTCATGATCGCCCTCTACCGGCTTCCCGGCGTGCTGGCCAACGCGGCGCTAGTGCTGTACGCTCTCTTCCTCTTCGCCGCGCTGGCCACCCTGCGCGCAACCATGACCCTGCCCGGCATCGCCGCCTTCATCATCTCCGTGGGCATGGCCATCGACGCCAACGTGCTCATCTTCGAGCGGATCAAGGAGGAGCTGCGCGCCGGCAAAACCCTGCGCGCCGGCATCCAGACCGGGTGGGAGCGGGCCTGGAGCGCCATCCTCGACTCCAACGTGACCACCCTGGTGGGCGCGGCGGTCCTCTTCGTGCTGGGTACCGGGCCCATCAAGGGCTTCGCCACCACCCTGTTCATCGGGGTGCTGATCAGCATGTTCACCGCCATCGTCATCACCCGCATGCTGGTGGACGCAGCTGCCCGGCCCCCCCTGGACCGCTACCTCCGCTTCGGCCTGTGAGGAGGGACAGAGTGCGCGCCTGGGACATCATCGGCAACCGGCGCTGGGGCTACCTCCTCTCCCTGCTGGTCGTTCTCCCCGGGGCGCTGGCCCTGGCCACCTGGGGCATCAACTTCGGCATCGACTTCACCGGCGGCACCCTGCTCAACCTGCGCCTGGGAACAGACGCCTCCCTGGACCAGGTGCGGGCCACCCTGCGGCCGTTTGGCCATGAGGACGCCGTCATCCAGAAGTCCGCCGACCGGCCGCGGGAGGTGCTGGTGCGCACCAGGCCGCTGGACGAGGAGCAGACGGCCCGGCTGGAAGCCGCCTTCGCCCGGGAGTACGGCGGCGCAGAGGTGCTGCGCGCGGAGCGCGTGGGCCCCACCATCGGCCGGGAGCTGCGGCAGCGGGCCATCCAGGCGGTGGTCATCGGCCTCCTCCTGCAGGTGGTCTACATCACCATGCGCTTCCGTTCCCTGCGCTTCGCCCTGGCCGCGGACGTGGCCCTGGTGCACGACCTGCTGGTGGTGGTGGGCGTCTTCGCCCTCACCCGGCGGGAGGTCGATTCCTCATTCGTCGCCGTCCTCCTCACCGTGGTGGGCTATTCCATCAACGACACGGTGGTGATCCTGGACCGCATCCGGGAGAACGTCAACCTGCGGCTGCGGGAGCCATTCGAGCGCCTGGTCAACCGCTCCATCCTGGAGGTCCTGGTGCGGTCGCTGACTACCGGGTTTGGGGCCATCGTGGCGCTGGTCCTCCTGTACTTCTTCGGCGGCCCGACACTGCGGGACTTCGTCTTCGGCCTGGGCCTGGGGGTGGTTACCGGCACCTACTCCTCCCTCTTCGTGGCCAGCCCGATCCTGGTGGAGTGGCAGCGGATAAGTGAGCGCCGGCAGCGCCGGCCTGCAGAGGTGGCGGAGAGTGCCGCCGTCCCCGAGCTGGCGGCGGTGGGCGAGAGCCCTCTTCCGGCGCGGCGGCGCCGCAGCCGGCGGCGGAGGTAGCAGCGTGCGCGGGCTGATTTCGCTGGGGGTGCTGTTGCTGGCGGCGGCGACCATCTTCGCCCTGCAGAACCCTTCGACCGTCACCCTGCGCTTTGTGGCCTGGTCGCTCTCTACGACCCTGGCACTGGCGGTGATCGGTGCCGCGGTGCTGGGGGGGCTGATCGTCTACGTGGCCAGCGTTGTCTCTCACGGCGCCCTGCGGGGGCGCCTGCGGGCGGCGGAGGCGCGCCTGCGGGAGTGGGAAAGGGAAAGGGCCACCTCCGGCCAGGCACCCGGTTCCGCGCCGCGCTCCTAGCCGCCACGGCCTGCTATACTGGCGGGCAAAGGGAGCGCCGCCTCCTTGGTCCCTAGCGCGCTTTCCGCGACCCGCTGGATCCTGCGTCCGCCGGATCCGGAGCAGGCGGCCTCTCTCGCCCGCGCTCTCCACCTCAGCCTGCCAGCCGCCCAGCTCCTGCTGCACCGCCGCCTGACCGATCCGGCGGCGGCAGAACGGTTCCTCCGGGCCGACCTGGCGGACCTGAGCGATCCGGCGGTACTGCTCGACCTGCCCCGGGCCGCCGGCCGTATTCTGCAGGCCGTCCGCCACGGCGAGCTCCTGACCGTCTACGGCGACTACGACGCGGACGGGGTGACCGCCACGGCGATCCTGGTACGCGGCCTGCGGACGCTGGGAGCGGAGGTGGCGTTCTTCATCCCCAGGCGGGAGGTCGAGGGCTACGGCCTCAGCGCGCAGGCGGTCGGCTGTCTGGAAGCCCCGGGGCTGCTGGTCACCGTAGACTGCGGTATCACCGCGGTGGAGGAGGTGAGGTACGCCGCCTCGCGGGGGTTCGAGGTGATTGTGCTCGACCACCACGAACCGGGAGAGCTGCTACCCCCGGCCTGGGCTGTGGTCGCACCCACCCGCCCCGGCCAGCCGCCGGTCACTCCCCTCGCCGCCTGCGGCCTGGCCTACCAGGTAGTGCGGGCTGTGTGGGAACAGGCGGGGATGCACCGGCTTCCGGAGGAGCTGGTGGACCTGGCAGCGGTGGGCACGCTGGCCGACGTGGTTCCGCTGGTGGGTGACAACCGCATTCTGGCCCGTCGGGGGCTGGAGCGCCTCTCCACCGCCCCCTCGGTGGGGCTGGGCGCGCTGCTTCGGGAGGCCGGCCTGTGTGGCCGGGTCAGGCCGCGGGACGTTACGTTCGCCCTGGCACCGCGGCTGAACGCCGCGGGGCGGATGGGCGACGCCCGCGCGGCAGTTACCCTGCTGTTAACCGACGATCCCGTGGAGGCCGCGGACCTGGCGCGGATGCTGGACCAGGAGAACCGCCGCCGCCAGGACCTGACCGACCAGGTCCTGGCTGAAGCCGCGGCCCAGGTGGAGGGGGAGGGGTGGGCCGACGCGCCTGCCCTGGTGGTGGCGGGGGAGGGGTGGCATCCTGGCGTCATCGGAATCGTAGCCTCGTACCTGGTGGAACGGTACAGCCGGCCGGCCGTGGTGATCGCGGTGCAGGGGGAGGTGGGCAGGGGATCGGCCCGGAGCATCGAGGCGCTGCCGCTGGTGAATGTCCTGGACGCGTGTGCCGGCCTGCTGCAGCGCTACGGGGGGCACGCCATGGCCGCGGGACTGACCATCGCCCCCGGTCAGATCGAGGCCTTCCGCGGTCGATTTCTCCAGGAGGCGGGCCGTCGGCTGCGGCCGGAGGACCTCGTCCCCGCCATCCAAATCGACGCCGAGCTGGCGCTGGGCGATCTGACGCTGGACCTGGCCAGGGAGCTGGAACGTCTGGCGCCATTTGGCCCGGGCAACCCGGAGCCGGTTTTTGCCGTGCGCGGGGTGCGGGCGGCGGCCACCCGGGTGGTGGGGGAGGGGCACCTGCGGCTGGGGCTCACCGACGGGCACAGCTTCATCGACGCCATCGGCTTTGCCCGGGGGGATGTGGCGGAGGTCCTGGCCTTCACCGGGGCCCGCCTCGACGTCGCCGGGAGCCTGCAGCTGGAGCGCTGGGACGACCAGGAGAAGGTCTCCCTGGTTCTGCGGGACCTGAGTGCTCCCGGGCTCGACCTGGATGCGGTGCTTGCCGACGGCCGGCTGCTGGTGGAGCGCCTCTTCGCCCGCGCCCCGGACTACCTCGGTGGGGAGCTACGCGGCGTCGAGGAGGCAGTGTCCTTCCACACCAAGGTCGCCGGCGTGACCTTCGAGGGACGGCAGAGCGTCATCCCGCACGTGCGTCCGGGTCAGCGGCTGCGCCTGGTCCGTGAGCCGGCCAACCCGCACGACCCGCACGCCGTCGCCGTATGTACCGAGGATGGCCAGCACCTGGGTTACCTGAGCGCCCGTCTGGCCGGGCGGCTCGCCCCCTCCATGGACGCGGGGACCCGCTACCAGGCTACCGCCTCGCAGGTCACCGGAGGCGGCGAGCGCTCGTACGGCCTGAACATCTTCGTGCAGCGGGACGACGGGGAAGCGACGGTGGATCGGCTCCTGTGGATGGCCTGGCGGCAGCTTCCCCCCGCGGAACTTATCGACCGCCTGCGCCTCTACCTCCACCCCGGACAATCTCTGCGCGAGGTGCAGATGCGGCTGCTCCTGGCAGCCCTGGAGGAAGCGGAGGTGACCACGACGCTGGGCCCCGGGCGGCGCGGCGCGGCCACCGCGGTGCTCGCCGCCGCAGCGCTGGCCGTGCGACGCGGGCGGCCGGCGGTCCTCGCCCTCCCCCTGGCCACCCTGGTGGACCGCTGGTACGAGGTCTATGCGCCGCTGCTGCGCGAGGCAGGATTTCGTCCCTACCGGGCCCACGGCGCCCTGCCCCTGCGGAGGCGGCAGAGCACTTTGCGGGCGCTGGAGGAGGGCAGGGCGGACATCCTCCTGGCCAGCGAGGAATGGCTGTGCCGGGGCGGCCTGCCGGAGCCGCCTCCGGCAGTAGTGGTCGTTAGCGGTGCCGGCTTGCCTTCCCGGGTTGGGTCATCGTGGGCAGGCACGCAGGTGCTGGTCCGCTTCGCCTGGGAGGGGTCGGGCCCAGGGGTACCCGCCGCGGTGGACGAGAGGCACGTGCGGGCCAACCTGCGCTTGGTCGACCGGCGGGGGGCGGATCTGGAAGCGGTGATCGGGCGGCCGCCCGAGGGGGAGAAGACACTGGTCTTCCTGCCCGAAGCCGCTGAGGCGGTGGCGCTGGCCGACCGGCTACGCCAGAGGATGGGTCCTGCCGTGGCCTACTACCACGGCCGCCTCCCCGTCCGCGTGCGCCGCGTCCTGGAACAGCTTTTCCTGGACGGCGGGATCTCCCTCCTGGTGACCACAGCGGCGTTTCCGGAGCTCTTTGCCCCCGGCGACATCACCCGGGTGATCCTGGCCGGCCTCCCACGCAGCCGCGGAGAGCTGGTGGAGGTAGCCGCGCTGGCCGGACTGTCGGGGAGGGCCGCCTCGACGGTCCTGGCCTACAGTCAGGAAGATGTCGTCCGCGCCCGCGCCCGCCTGGACGAGCAGTTTCCCCCGCGCGCCCGGCTGGCGGACCTCTACCGTCTGCTCCGGGACGCGCCCCAGGAGGCGCTGGTCTGGCCTGGGGAGGCCTTGGACCGCCTCCTCCAGCCATCTGGCTGGTCCCCCGTGGCCACGGAGGCGGCGCTGGAGATCCTGGCGGAGGTCGGGGTGATTCAGCGGGAGGAGGCCGATGGCCGATGGCGCCTGGAGCCGGTGGTGGCCGCCCGCCGGGAGCTGTCGGCCTCCGTCTGGTTCGCCGAGGGGATGCGCGAGCGGGCCGCCCTGGAGGCCATGCTGCCGTGGGCGTTCGGGCCCGCCTCCGCCATCCTGCAGACGCTGGCCGCGCCCGTCGCACGCGGCGCCCCGCCGTGATACCCTAAAGTGCAAAGAGATGAAGTGGCTGGAGCAGCGCCGCCAGCACGTCTTCCAGGACCTGCCGAAGGAGGCGCAGGACCTGATAGCCAGGGTGCGCGCGCACTTCACCCGGGCAGATCTGGACATCCTGCGCGAGGCCTACCTCTTCGCCGAAGCGGCCCACAGCGGGCAGGTCCGCGCCTCCGGCGAGCCATACGTCCACCACTCCCTGGCCGTCGCCACCATCCTGGCCGAACTGCGCCTTGACCCCGTGACCATCGCCGCCGCCCTGCTGCACGACGTCGCCGAGGACACGGGCGTGACCCTGGCGCAGGTGGAGGAGCGTTTCGGCGGCGAGATCGCCGCCCTGGTGGACGGCGTGACCAAGCTGGGCCGCATCGAGTGGCAGAGTCGGGAGGAGCGGCAGGCGGAGAGCCTGCGCAAGATGTTCCTGGCTATGGCCAACGACATCCGTATCGTCCTCATAAAACTGGCCGACCGGCTGCACAACATGCGCACCCTGCAGTACCTCCCGGAGTGGAAGCGCAAGCGCACCGCCCAGGAGACCCTGGACATTTACGCGCCGCTGGCGGAGCGGCTGGGCATCGGCCAGATCACGGCGCAGCTGCAGGACCTGGCCTTCCGCGAACTGCACCCTCAGGCCTATGACGAGATCGCTACCCAGCTGGCCCAGGCGGCGGCCACCAGCCACCTGGACCGGGTCATCGACGTGCTGCACCGGGAGCTGAACCGGGCCGGGATCAAGGTGGAGCGCTACAACATCAGCGCCCGGCCCAAGCACATCTACAGCATCTGGCAGAAGATGCAACGGCCCAAGTACGCCGGGGCGTCGGTGGCTCGCATCTACGATCGGCTAGGGGTGCGCATCGTCGTGGACACCGTGCAGGAGTGCTACGCCGCCCTGGGAGTGGTGCACGCCCTGTGGCGGCCCATCCCCGGGGAGTTCGACGACTACATCGCCAATCCCAAGACTACCGGCTACCAATCCCTGCACACCGCCGTCATCTATGAGGGGGAGCCGCTGGAGATCCAGATCCGCACCCACCAGATGCACCACGAGGCGGAGTACGGCATCGCCGCCCACTGGCGGTACAAGGAGGGCCGGCCGGAGGAGCGGGAGTTCGCCCGCAAGCTCTCCTGGCTGCGCCAGCTCCTGGAATGGCACCAGGAGGTGCAGGACGCGCGGGCCTTTGTCCAGTCCGTCAGGCTGGACCTCTTCCAGAACGAGGTCTTCGTCTTCACGCCCAAGGGCGACGTCGTCGACCTGCCCGCCGGAGCCACCCCCATCGACTTCGCCTACCGCATCCACACCGAGGTGGGGCACCGCGCCAGCGGCGCCCGGGTGAACGGCCGGCTGGTCCCGCTTTCGCACCGCCTGCACACGGGAGACATCGTCGAAATCATCACCAGCAGGACCAGCGCCGGCCCCAGCCGCGATTGGCTCACCTTCGTTGTTACCAGCAACGCCAAGGCCAAGATCAAGCAGTGGTTCAAGCGCGAGCGCCGTGAGGAGAACATCGAGCGCGGCCGGGAGCTGCTGGAGCGGGAGCTGCGCCGCAGCGGCGGCGCGGCTGCGGCGGCACTGGCCAAGGGGGAACGGCTGCGGGAGGTGGTGCGCCGGTTCGGACTGCCCGGCGAGGAGGAGCTGC
Source organism: Armatimonadota bacterium (assembly GCA_031459715.1). Taxonomy (NCBI): domain Bacteria; kingdom Bacillati; phylum Candidatus Sysuimicrobiota; class Candidatus Sysuimicrobiia; order Candidatus Sysuimicrobiales; family Candidatus Humicultoraceae; genus Candidatus Humicultor; species Candidatus Humicultor tengchongensis. The sequence continues at coordinate 43,977 of JAVKIA010000016.1, forward strand.
TGGCTGCCGTGGGCAACGGCGACCTGTCGTTGCTGCAGGTGGTGCAGGCGCTGCGGGGCGAGGAGGCGGCGGGCGAAGGGGCGGCTCCAGCGGAGGCGGCGGTCCCCGCGGCACTGCGGCCGCGGAGGGGCGTGCGTGTCCGCGGCGTGGACAATGCCCTGCTGCGCTTCTCCCGCTGCTGCACCCCCCTGCCCGGCGACCGCATCGTCGGCTACGTAACGCGGGGCCGGGGGGTGGCCGTGCACCGGGAAGATTGTCCCAACATGGCCTTCCTGCGGCAACACCCGGAGCGGCTGCTGGACGTGGAGTGGGAGGCGCTGCAGGACGGTTGCTACCCCGTGGAGGTGGAAGTGGAAGCCTTCGACCGGGTGGGGCTGCTCAAGGACATCCTGGCGGCCATCGCCGAATCCCGCACCAACGTGGTCTCGGTGAACGCCCGCGTGCGCAAGGACAGGGTGGCGGTGGTGAACCTGGTGCTGGACGTGGGCAACGTGGAGCAGCTGCGCGGCGTGCTGCAGCGGGTGGGGCAGGTCGCCGATGTCTTCAACGTCGAGCGGGTCCTCCCGGGCTAGCCCCGGGGCGTGCCGTGGGAGATCTCCCGGACGTGCTCCTGGGGGGCGGGCGGAGGTGGGAGGGCGGGGCGCAAGGCGGGATCCGGTGCAGGTCGCCCAGCGCCAGGTGGCGGCCCTCAACCATCGCGACCTGGACGCGCTGATGGCCCTGTACGCGGAGGACGCCGTCCTGGAGTTCCCGGCCAGTCCCCTGATCCAGGGACAGCGGGCCATCCGCGAGGCGTTTTCCCGATTCTTTCAGGACTGGGAGGAGGAGATCACCCTGCGTCGCGTGGTCGCTGCGGGGGAGGTTGTGGCGGCGGAGGGGATCGCCCAGGGCCGGCACCGCACCCTGCACCTGCGCATTCCCGGGCGGATCCCCGGACCGCGGCGGACCTACCGCCAGGGTTCGCTGTCTTCCTGGAGGTGGCGGAGGGCAAGATTCGCCGACACCGGGTCTACTACGATTCCCGCGACCTGGTGCGGCAGCTCCTGGGAGGAGGGTGAATGGGCACTGCGGCGCGTGTGGGCCTCTTTACCGAGTCGGTCATCCGGGAGATGACCCGGTTGAGTGCGCTCCACCAGGGGATCAACCTGGCCCAGGGCTTTCCCGACTTCGACCCTCCGCCGGAGCTGGTGGACGCCGCCATCCGTGCCCTGCGCGAGGGCGTCCACCAGTATGCCATCACCTGGGGGGCGCCGCCGTTGCGGGCGGCCATCTCCGAGAAGTTCGCCCGGGACAGCGGTGTAGAAGTCGACGCGGACCGGCATGTCACCGTCACCTGCGGGGCCACCGAGGCGATGATGGCCACCCTGCTGGCGCTGCTCGACCCGGGAGACGAGGTGATCATCTTCGAACCCTTCTACGAGAACTACGTCCCCGACGCCCTGCTGGCGGGGGCGGTGCCCCGGTTTGTGCGGCTCCACCTCGACCACTCCGGATTCGCCTTCGACCCGGGGGAACTGCGCGCCGCCTTCGGCGGGCGCACCCGAGCTGTCATCGTCAACACCCCGCACAACCCCACGGGCAAGGTGTTCAGCCGCCAGGAGCTGGAGCTGGTGGCCGACCTCTGCCGCACCTTCGGGACGGTGGCCGTCACCGACGAGGTCTACGAGCACATCCTCTATGATGGGGCCCGGCACCTCAGCCTGGCCGGCCTGCCAGGTATGGCCGAGCGCACGGTTACCGTCAACAGCGTATCCAAGACATACAGCGTCACCGGCTGGCGGGTGGGCTGGGCAATTGCCCGCGACCCCCGAATCAGCGACGGCATCCGGCGAGCACACGACTTCCTCACGGTGGGGGCGGCGGCCCCGCTCCAGCAGGCAGCGGTCACCGGGCTGCGCTTCCCGCCAAGCTACTACCGCGACCTGGCGGCGGCCTACCAGGCCAGGCGGGACCTGATGATGGAGATCCTGGCTGCGGCGGGATTCCGCCCCTTCAGGCCGCAGGGGGCCTACTACGTGATGGCCGACTTCAGCGGGTTGAGCAGCCAGGACGACGTCACCTTCGCCCGTCGTCTGGTGATGGATGTAGGAGTGGCCGCGGTCCCCGGCAGTTCCTTCTACCATACCCAGGCTTTGGGGCGGTCCTGCCTCCGCTTCGCCTTCCCCAAGCGGAAGGAGACCCTGGCCCGGGCAGGAGAGCGGCTGCAGCGGGCGCGCGTGGAGATGGCGCGGTGAGGCGGGCCGCGGGCAGACCAAAGTCTCGGGCCGGCGGGGGGTAAAGCATGCGCCGCACCGGCACCGCCACCCTTCCCCTTCACGGCGGGCGGGCTCCGCGCTGGCTGTTTGCCCGCATGGTGCGGCTGGCGCGGGCCGTGGTGGAGGCGCTGGTGGAGGACGCCGGCCCCGCGGGTGTCCTGCGCCGCCTGGCAGACCCCTTCTGGTTCCAGGCCTTCGGCTGCCTGCTGGGATTCGACTGGCACAGCAGTGGGGTGACCACCACGGTCTGCGGCGCCCTCAAAGAAGGGCTGAAGGGCACCGAAGGGACGCTGGGCCTCCTGGTGGCCGGAGGGAAGGGGGCTGCCTCCCGGCACACGCCTTGGGAGCTGTCCGCCTACGGAGAGCGGTTCGGGCTGGACCCAGCTCCCCTGGTCTACGCCAGCCGCCTGGCAGCCAAAGTGGATAACAACGCCCTGCAGGACGGTTACCAGCTCTACCACCACACCTTCTTCCTCACCCGGGAGGGCGCCTGGGGGGTGGTCCAGCAGGGAATGCGGCCGGCCGATCGGACGGCCAGGCGGTACCACTGGCTGGGTGAGGCGGTGCAGAGCTTCGTCTGCGAGCCTCACGCCGCCATTTGCTGCGACCACACCGGTCCGGTGCTGAACCTGGTGGCGGCTGAAAGCGCAGCCGCCCGCAGTGCTATCACCACCCTGGCCAGCGAGCCGCCACAGCGCCTGCTGGCCGAGCTGGCCCGCATCCGTTCGCCGGCCGCAGAGCTCCCAACGCCCGACCTGCGGCTGCCCGTACATCACGCCGTGGAGTGGACGGACATCCACCCGGAACGCCTGGCCGGTGCTCTGCTGCGTACCTACCAGGCTCAGGCCTCAACATTTGAAGCCCTGCTGGGCCTGCCCGGGGTGGGTGCCCGCACGCTTCGGGCGCTGGCCCTCCTCTCGGAGGTGCTGGCCGGCGCTCCACCCTCCTGGCGCGATCCGGCCCGGTTCGCTTTCGCCCACGGGGGCAAAGACGGCCATCCCTTCCCCGTAGACCGGACCACCTACGATCGGACCATCGCCCTTCTGGAAGATGCCGTCCGCCGGGCCCGCCTGGGGGAGCCGGAACGGCTGGGGGCCATCCGCCGCCTGCACACGCTGGGCGCGGCCTAGAACGTGTCCGGAAACTCTCAAGCGGTGTGGCCTCCAGCAGCCTAGCCGAGTCAGATGCGCCTGGTCGTGCAGCGGGTGCGGCAGGCGGCGGTGCGCCTGGAGGGAGAGGTGGCCGCCAGCATCGGTCCAGGGCTGGTGGTCCTGGTAGGGGTGCGGGCTACCGACACGCCGGCAGAGGCCCGCTGGCTGGCGGAGAAAGTGGCCAACCTGCGCATCTTCGGTGACGAGACCGGCAGGCTGAACCGGTCGGTGCTGGAGGTGGGGGGCGCGGTGCTCAGCGTCTCCCAGTTCACCCTCTACGGTGACATCTCCAGGGGCCGTCGGCCGTCCTTCGTGGAGGCCGCCGCCAGCCCCCAGGCGGAGGCGGTCTACGAGGCCTTCAACCAGGCGCTGCGCGCGCTGGGGGTGCCGGTGGCCACAGGCCGATTTGGCGCTGTCATGCTGGTGGAAATCCACAATGACGGTCCGGTGACCATCCTCCTGGAGCGCGAGCGCATGCAGGGGATCGGCCGCTGACGGTCAGGGGCGGAGAAAGGGGTTCTCCTGCAGGGCCCTGGCCACCTCGGCCAGGTCCTTCACCGTGTCTACCCCGCGCCAGAACGCCCGTGAGCGGTAGGCCCCAAGACGTCCCTCGGCGGCCAGGCGGGGGAAAGTGGTGTCCTCATGGTCGCCGCGTTCCGGCAGCAGGGGTACTACCTCGGGGGAGAAGAGGTAGATCCCGGCGTTGATCCAGTAGGGGAGCTCGGGTTTCTCCCGAAACCCCACCACCCGGTTGCGGGCGTCCACGTCCACGATCCCGTACGGGCTGCGGAATGGCGTGACCACCACTGTGGCGGGGACACCGTGGCTGCGGTGCTGGTCCAGCGCCGGGGCCAGAGGCAGGTCGGTGATGACATCCCCGTTGGTGGCCAGCCACGGAGCGGTAGCCGCCGGCAAGGTGCGCATGGCCTGCTTCAGGGCTCCCCCGCGCCCCAGAGGCTCTTCTTCCACGGAGTAGGCGATGCGCAGGTCCCAGGCGGCGCCGTCGCCGAAGAAGTTGACGATCACCTCGTGGCGGTACCCGCAGGCGATGACCACGTCGGTCACGCCCTGGCCGCGCAACCAGCGGAGCTGGTATGCCAGCAGCGGAGCGCCGTGCACCTCCACCATGGCTTTGGGTCGGTCGGCGGTGAAGGGGCGCAGCCGCTCGCCGCGTCCACCTGCCAGGATAACGGCCTGCATCCCGAAGAGGTGTATTCCCGCCGGGGGCGGACCTCTCCTGGCTCCCCGTCCCGCGGGCTGGGCCACCCCCGCCCTTCCGCCTCCTCGGGGCTCCCGGCCTTGCCAGCCTGCACCCTGCCTTGACCCCCGGTCGCGCGGACACCTAGAATGAGAGCACGCGCGATGACGGGCAGGAGTAGGAGGCGACCCTTCTAGAGAGGAGGCGCCCGGCCGCAGGGCCGCGGTGGAGAGCGTCTCCAGGTTCTCGCCTCCGAAGACAGCCCGGAGCTGTGGCCGCACCACGCGGCCACCGCAGGTCCGCTCCGTTACGGCGGTACGAGGGCCGCCGCGCCGGGGGCGCGGCGGAAGCAGGGTGGCACCACGGGTTCACGCTCCCGTCCCTGAGCGGACGGGAGCGTGTTCGCTTGTCGGGCGGCGCGGAGCGCTGGAGGAGGAGATGCGGTACCAGGTCCCCCGAGGCATGCGGGACATCCTGCCCGAGGAGGTCGGGCGCTGGCAGGCGCTGGAGCAGCGCGTGCGGCAGACGGCGGAGCGCTTCGGCTTCCGGGAGATCCGCACGCCCGCGGTGGAGCACACCGAGGTCTTTGCCCGCACCGTGGGCGAGGAGTCCGACATGGTGCAGAAAGAGATGTATACCTTCACCGACCGCGGGGGCCGCAGCCTGACGCTGCGCCCGGAGGGAACGGCGGCCGTGGTGCGCGCCTACCTGGGACACGGTGGGCCCTCCTGGCCGCAGCCAGTGAAGCTCTACTACGTCGCCCCCATGTTCCGGTACGACCGCCCCCAGCTGGGGCGCTACCGGCAGCACGTCCAGTTCGGCGCAGAGATCATCGGCGTCCCCGGGCCGGAGGCAGACGCGGAGGTAATCAGCCTGCCGGTGCGGTTGCTGCAGAGCCTGGGCCTGACGCAGGTGGAGGTGCGCCTGAACAGCGTCGGTGACCCCGTCTGCCGTCCCCGGTACCTGGAGGCCCTTCGCCAGTACTTTGGTCGGTACGCCCGGGCCCTGTGCGCCGACTGCCAGCGGAGGCTGCAGACCAACCCCCTGCGCATCCTGGACTGCAAGGAGGCAGGCTGCCGTCGGATCACCGCGGAGGCCCCGCCCATTTACGGATATCTGGATGCCGCCTGCCGCGAGCACTTTGAAGGGGTGCAGGCGCACTTTCAGGCCCTGGAGATCCCCTACGTCCTGGATCCGTTCATCGTCCGCGGACTGGACTACTACACGCGCACCGCGGTGGAGGTCTTCTCCGGCAGGCTGGGCGCTCAGAACGCCATGTTCGGCGGGGGGCGCTATGACGGCCTGGCCCAGCAGCTCGGCGGCCCGCCCACCCCGGGGGTGGGCTTCGGCCTGGGGCTGGAGCGGTTGCTCCTGGTGCTGGAGCAGGAGGGGCTGCCCATCCCCACGGCGGAGACCCCTCCTGCGGTATTCGTGGTGGCGGTGGGGGAGGCCGCGCGGCGGGAGGCCATCCGCGTGGTGGATCGGCTGCGGCGGGCGGGGATCGCCGCCGACAGGGACCTGCTCAACCGCGCGGTGCGGGCGCAGATGCGCCACGCCGACCGGCTGGGCGCCCGCGTGGCCCTGATTCTGGGAGACTCTGAGCTGGCCAGCGGGGAAGTGACGCTGCGCGTGCTGGCTGCGGGCAGCGAGCGGCGGGTACCGCTGGGCGAGGTCGTCTCTGCCGTCTCGGCCACCATGGGCGAGGGGAGGTGACGGGAGAGTGGACGGCCTGATGCGCACTGATCACTGCGGCAGCCTGCGCCCGGCCGATGCCGGCCGTCGCGTCCGGTTGGCCGGCTGGGTGCACCGCCGGCGCGACCTGGGCGGGGTGATCTTCCTGGACCTGCGGGACCGGGAGGGACTGGTCCAGGTGGTGGTCCAGCCGCAGGCAGCCGAGGCCTACCGGGAGGCCGGAGAGGTGCGCCTGGAGTACGTGGTCCTGGTCGAGGGGGAGGTGCGGGCCCGGCCGCCGGGTACGGAAAACCCGCGCCTGGCCACGGGGGCGGTGGAGGTGCGGGCCGACAGGGTGATCACCCTGGCCCGAGCGGAGACGCCGCCATTTCCCCTGAACGAGGAGCATCCGGTGGACGAGAGCGTCCGCCTGCGCTACCGCTACCTGGACCTGCGCCGGCCCCGGATGACCCGTAACCTCGTCCTTCGACACCGGATGGCGCAGGCCATCCGCCGCGCGCTGGACGCCAGGGGATTCGTGGAGGTAGAGACGCCCATGCTGATCAGGTCCACACCTGAGGGGGCGCGCGACTTCCTGGTGCCCAGCCGCCTGCAGCCCGGCCGCTTCTACGTCCTGCCCCAGTCGCCGCAACTGTTCAAGCAGATTCTGATGGTGGCGGGACTGGACCGCTACTACCAGATCGTCCGCTGCTTCCGCGACGAGGACCTCCGCGCCGACCGCCAGCCGGAGTTCACCCAGGTGGACCTGGAGATGTCCTTCGCCGACGAGAGCGCCGTGCTGGAGGTGACCGAGGCCGTTCTGGCTGAGGCGATCGAGGAGGCCACGGGGATCTCCGTGCCGCGGCCATTTCCCCGCCTGACCTACGCCGAGGCCATGCTGCGTTATGGGACAGACAAACCCGACCTGCGCTTCGGCCTGGCCATCAGCGATCTCTCCGATCTGTTCACGGCCGCAGGGCCCGCCTTCCTGCGGGAGGCGGTCGCCGCCGGGGGGGTCGTCCGCGGCCTGGCGGTTCCCGGTGGAGCGAACCTCCCCCGGCGACAGGAGGAAGCCCTGGCGGAGGCGGCCAGGGCTGCTGGAGGCACCGGGCTGGCCACCCTGACCCTGGAAGGTGAGACCACGGGCGGTAGCCTCGGCTCCCGGTTGCCGGCAGCCCTCGCCGCCCGCCTGGCCGAGCGGTTGGGGGCAGGCGGCGGCGACCTGATGCTCTTCACCTGGGGCCCGGCCCAGATGGTAGCGGCGGCCCTGGGGAGGGTGCGGCAGATGGCAGCGCAGGCCGCCGGGCTGGTGCCGGCTGGGACCTACCACTTCTGCTGGGTGACGGAATTTCCCCTGCTGGAACCCAGCGAGGAGGAGGGCCGGCTGGTCGCTGTCCACCACCCGTTCACGGCACCGCTGGAGGCCGACCGGCCGTTGCTGGCCAGCAACCCGCTGGCGGTGCGGGCGCGTGCCTACGACCTGATCCTGAATGGGGTGGAGCTGGGGGGTGGGAGCATCCGTATCGCAGACCACGCGCTGCAGCGAGAGGTGTTCGGCGTCATCGGGCTGAGCGAGGAAGAAGCTCAGGAGCGGTTCGGCTTCCTCCTGGAGGCCCTGCGCTATGGTGCTCCACCGCACGGGGGCATCGCCCTGGGCTTCGACCGCCTGGTGATGCTCCTGGCGGGGGAGGAGACCATCCGGGAGGTCATCGCCTTTCCCAAGACGACGGCCGGCACTGACCTGATGACCGGAGCGCCATCCCGGATCGATCCCCGGCAGCTGCGGGAGGTCCACATCGCCATCCTTGAGGAAGAGGAGGCTGCAGGTGCCGCTCCGCCGCCGCATCGGGCAGGGTAAATCCCCTAAGGGCGGCAAGCGCAGGAGGGGGATGGGCAGGGGGCCTGCGGGTCAAGAAACGGCCTGGGGATTCGTTGTCAGCCCGGACGGGGGCGTGTATGATGGGTATGAGCAGGGATCCCTGCCGTACGCGAGCGCGCCAGTAGTTCCGAGCCAACACTGTGTACACGGGAGCCCGGACGCTGGACGCGGATGACAGCCCCGGGGACCGGACCGGCGGTCCGGTCTCTGCCGGGAGTGTCAGAAACGGCCGGGAGGGCACCCACCTGTCGAGGACAGGTTCGGGAACTCCGGCGCCTTCGGTACGGCGGGGATTTGTCTACCTGTGCGTCCATGCAGTGAAGCCATCGTTCCCTGCCTGAGGCCACCGTGAGCCTCTTCCTCCCCGACCGTCTTCCCGCCGATGCACCACTGGCGGCGCGTCTGCGACCGCGGACCCTGGAGGAGTTCGTGGGGCAGGAGCACATCGTGGGTCCGGGAACCTTCCTCCGCCGCGCCATCGAGACCGACGAGCTGGTGAGCCTGATCCTCTATGGTCCTCCGGGGACGGGGAAGACCTCCCTGGCGCACATCATTGCCCGGCTCACTCGCGCTCACTTCGAGCAGGTCAACGCGGTCACCGCGGGCGTGGCTGACCTGAAGCGCATCATTACCGAGGCCCTGGACCGCCGCGCCTACTACCGGACGCGGACGATCCTCTTCATTGACGAGATCCACCGCTTCAACAAGGCGCAGCAGGACGTCCTGCTGCCGGCGGTGGAGGACGGGACGATCATCCTTATCGGGGCGACCACCCAGAACCCTTTCTTCGAGGTTAACGCCACACTGGTCTCCCGCGCCCGCGTGCTTCAGCTGGAGCCACTGCGCGAGGAGGACCTGCGGGCGATCATACAGCGCGCGCTGGCCGATCCCCGGGGATTGGGCGGGCAGCAGGTGGTGCTGGAGGATGACGCCCTGGCCCACCTGGTGCGCATCGCCAATGGGGACGCCCGGGTGGCGCTAAACATGCTGGAGGCGGCCGTGGCCATGGCTCCGGCGGAGGCCGGTGGGCCGCGCCGGGTCAACCTGGCGGTGGCGCGTGAGGCCAGCCAGCGGCGCGCCCTTCTCTATGACCGGGAGGGGGATGTCCACTACGACACCATCTCCGCCTTCATCAAGAGCCTGCGCGGCAGCGACCCCGACGCCGCCGTCTACTGGCTGGCCCGCATGCTCGCCGCCGGCGAAGATCCCCGCTTTATCGCCCGGCGGATGGTGGTGCACGCCGCCGAGGACGTGGGCATGGCCGATCCCATGGCCCTGGTGGTGGCCACCGCTGCCGCGCAGGCGGTGGAGTTTGTGGGTCTGCCCGAGGCCCGCATCCCCATGGCCGAGGCGGCCATCTACATCGCCACCGCCCCCAAGAGCAACTCGGTGGTGGCGGCCATCGGCGCGGCCATGCGGGACGTGGAGGAGGAGCGCGCCGACCCCGTGCCGCGCCACCTGCGGGATGCCAGCCACAGCCTGGCTGCCGCCCGCCTCGGCCACGGTGAGGGATACAAGTACGCCCACGACTACCCGGGGCACTTCACCGAGCAGCAGTACCTGCCTGACAACCTGCGCGATCGCATCTACTACCAGCCGTCGACCTCCGGCCTGGAGAAGGAGATCCGCCGCCGCCTCCTGGCCTGGTGGAAGGGGATCAAGCGGTACGCTTTTTCCAGGTTGTAGGCCCTCCTGGCGCACTCCTGCGGGGTGCGCCCACTGCGGTGGCCCGGCCGCGGGACGGTAAGGAGGGTATAATCAGACGGTATGGCGCGTGTGGCCGTCGCCATGAGCGGCGGAGTGGACAGTGCGGTGGCAGCGGCCCTCCTGGTGGACCAGGGCCACGAGGTGGTGGGGCTTACCATGAACCTCTGGCCCCACTGGCTTCCCCCAACCGACGAGGGCTTTCGGACCTGTTGCGGCGCGGGGGCCATCGGGGACGCCCGGGCCGCGGCCCAGCGCCTGGGAATCCGGCACTACGTCCTGAACCTGCGGGCGGAGTTTGAGCGGGCAGTGATCGAGACTTTCTGCGACGCCTACGCGCGGGGGCGAACCCCCAACCCCTGTATCGCCTGCAACCGGGCGGTGAAGTTCTCGCTGCTGCTGCGCAAGGTCCGGGCCATGGGGCTGGACTACCTGGCCACCGGTCACTACGCCCGGGTGCGCCGCGACCCGCAAACCGGGCGCTACCTACTGCTGCGGGCCCGCGACGCCCAGAAAGACCAGTCTTACGTCCTCTACGCCCTGCAGCAGGGGCAGCTGCATCACCTGCTGTTCCCAGTGGGAGAGTTCGCCAAGCCCCAGGTCCGGGAGATGGCCCGCCGCCTGGGACTGCGCGTGGCAGACAAGCCGGACAGCCAGGAGATCTGCTTTGTCCCCCGCGGGCGCTACTGGGAGGTAGTGGCCCACCGCCGTCCCGAGGCGGCGCGCCCAGGCCCGATCCTGGACCGGCGAGGGCGGCAGCTGGGAACCCACCCGGGCCTGGGGCGGTTCACCGTCGGGCAGCGCCGCGGCCTGGGGGTGGCCGCCGGCCGGCCGCTGTACGTGGTGGATATCGACCCGGTCCGCAATGCCGTCGTCGTGGGGACGGAAGAGGAGCTGCTGGTGCGGGAGATCGTGGCGCGCGAGGTCAACTGGATCGGCGGGGAGGCGCCGCCCGGCCCCCTGCGGGTAACGGCGCGGGTGCGCCATGCGGGCCGGGAGGTGCCGGCGACGGCATGGGTGGACCGCACGGGCGTCCTGCGCGTCAGGTTCGACCAGCCTCAGCGGGCTGCCGCGCCGGGACAGGCGGTTACCCTCTACGCCGGAGAAGTGGTGCTGGGCGGGGGCGTCATCGAGTGCGTCCGGCCCGGCAATGGAGAGCCTGCCGCCTCTTCCGAGGCGGCACTGACGGAGGTGGCCGATGGTATCTGAAGGAAAGCGCAATACCGGGTTTACTGTGGGCCTGCTGCTGGGAGCCGCGCTGGGCGCGGGGCTGGCCCTCCTGCTGACCTCGCGGGTCGACCAGGAGGCGCGGCAGCGGCTGCGTGAGCGCGGCGTGCAGTGGCGCGATCGGGCGCGGGAACGCGCCGAGGAGGCCGTGGCCCGGGCGCGGGCCCGGGCAGAGGAGTTCCGCGGCCGGGCCCGGGAGACGGTGGAGGACCTCCGGGAGAAGGCGGAGGAGCTTCTGCGTCGAGGGCGGGAAGGGCTGGTCGCTGACGAGGGATCCTCCCTGGACGAGTGAGCGCGTCGGGGCGGCGGAGGCGGGCCTGACCGGTCTGGAGGGGGCGGCGCAGATCGTCCGGCGGCTGCGTGCCGCCGGCTGGGGTGCGTACCTAGTTGGCGGTGCGGTGCGCGACCTGCTCATGGGTCGGTCACCGCGTGACATCGACATCGTGACCGAGGCCCGCCCGGAGCAGGTGCGTGCACTCTTTGCGCGCACCCTTGCCGTGGGCGCGGCTTTCGGCGTGGTGGAGGTGGTCACCGAGGGCGGGACTTACCACGTGGCTACCTTCCGCCGCGAAGGCCCCTACCTGGACGGCCGACGTCCATCCTTCGTGGAGTACGCCAGCCTGGAGGAGGACGTCTCCCGCCGGGACTTCACCATCAACGCCCTCCTCTACGACCCCCTGGATGGGGCGGTGATCGACCTGGTGGGCGGCCGCCAGGACCTGGAGGCGCGGCGTATCCGCGCCGTGGGGGACCCGGAGGCGCGCTTCGCCGAGGACCACCTGCGCATGCTCCGTGCCGTTCGCCTCGCCGCGGAGCTTGACTTCGCCATCGAGGAGGAGACGTTCCGTGCCATCCAGCGGCGGTCGGGGGAGATCGCCCGGGTCAGCGGTGAGCGCATTCGTGACGAGCTTCTCCGTCTGCTGACCAGCGGGGGACGTGCCGTGGGGCTGGACCGGCTGCGGGAGAGCGGGTTGCTGGCGGTGATCCTCCCGGAGGTGGCGGCCCTGGAGGGCGTGGAGCAGCCCCCGGAGTTCCATCCGGAGGGGGACGTCTTAACCCACACCCGACTGGCCCTGGCCCACCTGCGCGATCCCTCCCCGGTGCTGGCCCTGGGGGTGCTCCTGCACGATGTGGGCAAGCCTCTTACGTTCCGCCGCGCCGAGCGCATCCGCTTCGACGGGCACGATGAGGTGGGCGCACGGATGGCCGAGGCGGTCTGCCGCCGGCTGCGCCTGAAGGGTGAGGAGGTCACGCGGGTTGTGGACCTGGTGCGGGAGCACCTGCGGGTGCGTACCCTGCCGTCGATGCGGCCGGCAAAGGCGAAGCGGTTCTTGGCACGTCCTGACATCGCCGACCACCTGGAGCTGCACCGCGCGGACTGCCTGGCCAGCCACGGCGACCTCAGCCTGTGGCGGTGGGCTCAGCAGGCGCTGGCCCGGCTCAGTGAGGAGGAGCGGCATCCGCCCCGCCTGGTCAGTGGGGACGATCTTATCGCCCGCGGCTATCCCCCGGGCCCGCGATTCCGCCAGATCCTGGAGGCGGTACGGGACGCTCAGCTGGAAGGTATGGTGCGGACACGGGAGGAGGCGCTGGCCCTGGTGGAGCGACGGTTCCCCCGGGGGGAGCGCCCGGATCCTGCGGGGGATGGCAAGGAAATCGAGCCGGCAGGCGGAAGAGGGGAACTATGAGCGAACAGAACGCGCTGCGCATCTTCTTCCTGGCCCTGGCGGTGATGGTCGTGGTCGGGGCCATTCTGCCCACTGTAGCCCCCTGGCTGGTTTCCCTGCTGGACCGCACCGTGCTGAAGGAGGAGGAGCCTTCCCACAGGCGTTAAGAGCGCGGCCGGGAAGTCGCTAGTGCGCCCAAGCGGAAGGCACCCCTGGGTCCGGGGGAGCTCGACGGGGGCTCGCTCAGTCCGGATCGTCCGCCTCGACCCCGGCCGGCGCGCCTTCCTCCCGGCCGTCCCGTACCATGAACTCCTGCTCCAGGCGGCGCAGCCGCACCACGATGCCGCCGTACTCCAGCTCGGAGTAGGGCAGGGTGGCAGGTTGGAAGAACCCCTGCCGGCGCATCTCCATGGCCTTCGCCGCCACCCGGTCGCGTACGTGAACCCAGAAGGGGTCGGCGAAGAGGTCGGCGGGGGTGCTGAGGATCCCGTTATGCACCGAGAAGCCCAGCGCTGAGACCATGGGCACGCAGAAAAAGGTGGAGGCGGAGGTGTTGATAGGCACCGGCATCAGGGGCAGGTTGTGGCTGCCCCGGGTGTCCCCGGCGACGAAGGCGCCCAGGGCAAAGGGAGGACCCAACTCCTCGGTGGCCGGGAAGACCTTCTGCACCCGGACAATGGCCACCGGGTCGTCCTTCCCCACGTAGCGGCCGGCGATGTTGCGCAGGCGGGAGGTGGCCACGGCCACGGCCTGCTCATGCGGGTACTTGCGTGACCAGATGGACTCGATGACATAACGGTGCGTATCCCGCAGCAGCGCCGCGATGTCGTAGAGGCGCTCCGGCGCTGGCAGGACGATGACCCGATCGCCCTCGGTATGGTCCACGTCCATGATGTGAAAGGTGAACCCGTCGTGCAGCGCCTCGGAGAGCAGGAGTCCCGACGAGTACATGGGGTCGGCAAAGGCCAGGTAGAGGGGGAGGTTGAAGGCCCCCGGCTCCGTTTTGTCCGCGGCGAAGATCACCACCGCCTCGTTGGGCCGCTCCTCGAACTCCATCTCTGCGGAGGCCGGGCCAAGCCCCCGCACGTTGCCGGAGAAGGCGTCCTTCAGCAGGTCCTGCCCCGCGCCGTAGAGCCCCTGGGCCTTGGCCTTCTCCGTTCCTTCGCGAAATGCCGTCCAGGCCAGCTCGTGCACCCGGGGGTTCCCCACCCCGTGGGTGTGGGTCATGATCAGGGCGATGTCGTCTCCGGTGTGGCAGACGAAGGCGTCGATGAGCACTGACCCCTTGGCGCGTTCCACCCGCTCCCGGACGATGGCCAGGACCTCGGGGCTGGGGAGCGTATGGCCCCCGATGCTTCCGATATCCGCCTTGATTACGCTGAGGGTAGTGCGCATGGCCTCCCCCTCCTTTCGTCACCGTACCGGTAGGCAGAGAGGCTTACTTCGATTGTACCCCACGGTCAGGGAGCGCGGCCACCGCGCCCGG
>JAVKIA010000017.1 GCA_031459715.1 Armatimonadota bacterium
GCCGGGTCGCGCTTGGCGATTTCCGCAATTGCCGCAAGGGCGAGGGTGGTCTTGCCGATGCCGCCCGGCCCAGTCAGGGAGACGATGGGATGTCGATCCTCTCTGCAGAGCTCTTCCCTGACGCGGGCCTCCAAGCTGTTCCTCGGGATGTGGCCCACCGGCATTGGGGGAAGGTTGGCGAACGTGTTGCCCCTAATTCGAGCGCGATCGGCCCCTCCGTTTCGCTCGGCGGGAGGCGACCAGGAGGCTTTGACCACGCAGCGCCGTCCATGCGCGCCAGTTCGTTCGTGACGTACGAGATAGCTTCGAAGGTGTTAGACTTGAAGTTTCCATTCGGGACGAGAACATCGCGTACGTCCGGATCGCTGAAGACGAGCGGAACGTGGATGTGGCTGTCTAGGTGTAAAAACACACCATTCGGAAGTGTTATGTCGCGTGTCCTCTTCAGGTACTCGAATGGCGAGCAGTCCCCCAGGAGTTGGGACACACGGTACTTCCCTGACAGATTGCGGTGAAGGTAAGCCCAAGGAACCTGAAACAGCTCGAACTGACCCATCACAGATCCGATCGCTTCGGCCAGGAGGGGACAAGCATAGCTGCAGTCGGCACTGGTGGGTGCGCCGTGGCCTCGCGTTCTGTTTCGGATAGCTGCGCCCAGTTGAAAGAACTGGCGAAGCGCGACCCTCGAGCCTATTTGGGTGTCGAGCCCGAACCGCTTCGCCGCTTCGCGGAGGCGCAGTACGGCCGCGTATCGCCAGTCTCCTTCTGCTACGCGCTCCGTCAGGTGCCGGCGGATGCCGCTAGCGGCCGGAAGGAAGTGCTGCGCCGCTGGCCCGGTTAGCGCCGCGTTCAGCACGTCCACCCACTCCCCGAGCGAATCGGCCCGTACAAGCGTGTGTTCGAGAGAATACCTGTGGCGCTCGGGTTCCTCGTCTAAGCATGCAACAACGCTTGCCGTGGCCAGCTTTGTGATGTACTCAAGTTGGAGCAGTAGCGCGTGAAAGTACGCGATATCGCCCTCGCTCTGGTCGCGGGCGACGCGCGCTCTGATTCCGTCGAGCAGCGGGCCAGCGCTCATTGTCTCACCATCTTCAATCTGTCCGCCTAACAAGAATTGGACAGGCCTGCATAGCGCCTCCAACCCGGCCGGTTTCGCAGTCTAGCACCTGTCGCCTTTCCCGCCTTGATCTCACCCGCTTCCTTAAAATTAGCCACGCCCGCGACCGGCTACCCATCTCCGTGATAGGCAGACCTGCCTAACCCGTCCTGCGCCGACCTGTGGCATCCGCCGGCATGCCAGCTGTCTTTGGCGCCCATTATCGCGCGCCGGCGTTGCCTCTGCAATCCTGAAGGGGCCTCTGCCGCCCGGCGACCCGCCGGGGCCTGGCCATCTCTTCTACAGCTCGGCCAACCGGCCGGCCGGGCTACGAACCGCACCGGGTCCCCCGTTCAGCACTCGGGACCTCAACTTGATATCATTTTCTAACAATTTTGTTCTACGCTTTTTCCTGGGATCGTTCAAAAAGCGTTACACAGCAGCCGATGAGTGTCTCCACTTTCGAGGTGGACGTACTCGCCCGATGCCGGGAGATCGTCGAGGATCCGGCCTTCACCGCCGTCCGCCGCTGGAAAGAGGCTCATCCGTACCAGAAAGTCGTTGGGTGCTACCCCGTCTATAGTCCGATCGAACTAGTCCACGCCGCGGGCGCGCTGCCCGTGGGCATCATCGGCGGCGGCAACCAGGTGGAGATCGCCCACGCTGACGCCCGCTTCCAGTCCTTCATCTGCTCCATCGTGAAGAGCACCCTGGAGCTGGGACTGACCGGGCGGCTCGACCTCCTCGACGGGATTTTCTTCCACTCCATTTGCGATCCTGCCCGCAACCTGGCCGCCGTCTTCGCCCGGAACTTCCCGAACCTGCGCGTGGAGTACATCCACTACCCTCAGAACCTGGCCTCGCCCACGGCGGTGACCTACTTCCGCGCTGAGCTGGAGCGGATCCGCGCCGCCCTGGCCGAAATCACGGGCCGGTCGATTGCCGATGAGGCTCTCCATGACAGCATCGTCCTCTACAACCGGTGGCGCACCCGCATCCGCCACCTCTACGAATTGCGGCAGGCCGCGCCGGAGAAGCTGCCGGCGGCGGAGGCTTACACCCTGCTGCGCGCCGGCACGCTGATGCCGGTGGAGGAGCACCTGCCACTCCTGGAGGCTGCGTTGCGCAAGATCCCCGGACGGACGGCGAAACGGCAGGACCGCATCAGGGTCGTCGTGGAGGGAGCCTTCTGCGAGCAGCCTCCCGTGGACCTCATCGCTGCCATCGAGCAGGCGGGCTGCTACCTCCTGGACGACGACCTGCTGCTGGGGTGGCGGTGGTTCACCGGCGACGTGCCGGAAGACGGCGACCCCCTGGAGGCGCTGGCCACCAGCTACATCGACCGCAGCGTCTACTGCGGGACCAAGCACGACACCCGCGCCCCCAAGGCCGCTCACCTGGTCCAGCGCGTCCGCGCCCTGGGCGCCGACGCCGTCCTGTTTCTGTGCGCTAAGTTCTGCGAGCCGGCGCTGTTTGACTACGCCCTCTACCGCCGCGCCCTGGAGGAGGCCGGGATCCCCCACCTCTTCCTGGAGTTCGAAGAGAAGATGTGGATCTTCGACCGGGCCCGGGGCGAGGTGGAGACCTTCGTGGAGTCCATGCTCTTCGGCTGATGGAGGGAAACGTGGCGGCGGACCCAAAGACCAGCTATCAGGGCCGGATTCACCTGCTCCAGAAGGAGCTGATGGGGCGCTACTACCAGGAGCTGACGGCGGCCGCCCGGGACGGTAGTCCCCCGGCCGCCTACATGTTGATCAGCGGCAACCCCGTGGAGCTGGTGCGGGCCTTCGGCATGCTCCCCGTCTACCCCGAGGTCAACGCCCTGCAGATCGCCGTGAAGAAGCAGGCGCTGCCTTACATCCTCAAGGCCGAAGAGCTGGGCTACTCGGTGGACAACTGTGCCTACGTCAAGGCGGACATCGGCCTGTACTTCAGCGGGCGGCAGGCGCCCTTTGGGACCATCCCCGAACCTGCCCTTATCCTGTGCAACTACGTGGGCTGCAACGTCTACCTGAACTGGTTCGAGCACCTGAGAGAGTACGCGCGGGCAGAGGTCTTTTTTCTGGACATCCCCTTCGTCCGCGACCCGATGGCACCGCGGCCCGAGGACCTGGCCTATGTAGTGGCGCAGTTACGGGAGCTGATCTCCGTCTGCGAGCGGATCACCGGACGTCCTCTGGACTGGGAGTACCTGCGCCACATCTGCGCCCTCTCGGCGAAGACCGGCCAGCTGTGGGCGCAGATCAAGCACCTGACCAAGCACGTCCCCTGCCCCCTGGACGCCTACTTCGACGCCGTCACCCTCATGGGGCCGCTGTACTGCCTGCGGGGCAGCGAGGAGGGGCTGCGCTTCTTCGAGGAGGCCTACCGCGAGGTCAAGGAGCGCACCGAGCTGGGCCTGGGGCCGCTGCCCGAGGAGCGCTACCGCTTCGTCATCGAGGGGCCGCCGCCCTGGCCCTACCTGCGGGTCTTCCGCGACCTCTTCTCCCGCTGGGGGGCGGTGGCCGTTGCATCGACGTACTCCACCGTGGGGGGGCTGTGGGAGTTCGGGTTCGCCCACGACCCTGACCACCCCCTGGAGAGCATCGCCCAGCACATGCTCTACTGGAACCTGACCAACCGCGACCTGCTCCGCCGCTACCAGCAGATCCGCCGGTACGTTCAGGAGTGGGGAGCCCACGCCCTGGTCATCCACTCGGTGAAGAGCTGTCGTCTCTTCAGCGCCGGCCAGGGCGACATGCGGGAGTACTTCAGCCGGGAGCTGGGAGTGCCCACCCTCCTGGTGGAGTCGGACCTGGAGGACCCCCGCTACTTCTCCGAGGCCCAGATGCGCAACCGCATCGACGCGTTCTTTGAAGCGCTGGAGCACCGCAGGCTGGTGGGCGCGGAGGCCCGGCCGTGAGGTTCGCTGCCGGCGTCGACGTCGGCTCCACCCAGACCAAGGCCGTCATCCTGAACGAGGATAGGGAGATCGTCGGCCGTGGCCTGCAGGATACCGGCGCCAACATCACTCGGGCGGCTGAACAGACGTTCGGGCAGGCGCTGCGCGATGCGGGCCTGGATCGGGAAGAGGTCCTCTACGTGGTGGGGACGGGATATGGGCGCTTCCGCGTCACCTTCGGCCACGCCCAGATCACCGAGATCTCCTGTCACGCCAGGGGGGCCGCCTTCCTCTTCCCCCGCACCCGCACCGTGATCGACATGGGGGGTCAGGACGCCAAGGGGATCAAGGTCGGCCCCGGCGGCGAGGTGATCGACTTCGTCATGAACGACAAGTGCGCTGCCGGCACCGGACGGTTCCTGGCCAACGCTGCCGACGTCCTGGGCCTCACCCTGGACGCCATCGGGCCGCTCTCCCTGCGGGGCGCTCATCCGGTGCGTCTCTCCACCGTCTGCACGGTCTTCGTGGAGTCCGACATCATGGCCTACCTGGCGCAGGGCAAGCAGGTGGAGGACATCCTGGCCGGCGTGCACAGCGCCATCGCCGCACGCACTATCTCCCTGGTGCGGCGGGTGGGGCTGGAACCGGAGATCACCTTTACCGGCGGGGTCAGCCGGAACGTGGGGATGGTGCGGGCGCTGGAGGAGAAGCTGGGGGGAGCCATCAACGTCAGCACCGAGGCGCACTACATGGGGGCGTTGGGCGCCGCACTCTTCGCCCTGGAGCGGGCGTTGCACATGGCCCCAGCGATGTCGGTGGAGGTGGCGGCGGGCCCTCCGGCCTGCGGACCGGGGGCGCAGAGCAGGGGTGCAGGGGGATGAGGCTGGTCGCCGGCCTCGACCTGGGGTCCCGGTTCACCAAGGCCGTGCTCCTCAATGAGGAGCAGGCGGTGGTGGCCCGGGCCGCTGTGCGCACCCGGCCCGACTTTCCCGCGGTGGCCCGGGAGGCGCTGGAGCGCGCCCTGGAGGCCGCAGGATCCGAGGCCGCGGCGGTGGACTATGTGGCCACCACCGGTTTTGGCCGGGGTAACGTGCCGTTCCGGGACATCCAGATCACCGAGATCACCTGCATCGCCCATGCGGCGGCGCGGCTCTATCCCCAGGCGCGCTTTGTGCTGGACATCGGCTTTCAGAGCACGCGGGCCGTGCGCACCGAGCCGGGTGGACGGGTGGCCGAGTTCGCCACCAACGACAAGTGCGCCGCCGGCGCCGGGGGGTTCCTGGAGCGGGCCGCCCGCTACCTGGAGGTGCCGCTGGAGCAGCTGGGGCGGCTCTCCCTGCGGGCGGCCACTCCCCAGTCCATCAGCAGCATCTGCGCCGTACTGGCGGAGACGGAGATTATCAACCACCTCACCGCGGGAGTCGCCCTGGAGGACATCGTGGGGGGAATCCACCGATCGCTGGCCGGGCGGGCACACGCGCTTCTGCGCCGGATCAGGCTGGACGGTGCAGTGGTCTTCCTGGGCGGCGTCGCCGTCCAGGAAGGCATGGTGCAGGCCCTGAGAGAGGTGCTGGGTGTGCCTGTGGAGGTGCCCCAGGCCCCAGAGTCCGTCTGCGCCCTGGGCGCGGCGCTGCTGGGGCTGCGACGGCACGCCGGAACAATGGCGGCGGGGAGGGTCCGGTAGTGGGGCTACCCGCGGAGCGCAAGCAGGTCCTGCAGTGGCTGGCCAGCATCCTGGCGCTGGCTGGCGACGGCGCTTTCGCCGTCGACGGCGGGCAGCGCATCTTCCTCTGGAACAGCGCCGCTCAGGCGATGCTGGGACACGCGGCCAGCGAAGTGATCGGCCGTCGCTGCCACGAGGTCTTGGACGGGCGAGACGCCTCCGGCAACCTCCTGTGCTGCGCGCGCTGCCCGCTGATGGTGATGGCTCAGCGCGGCGAGCGCGTCGCCAGCCGGGACATGGCGGTCACCCCCCGGGTGGGCGAACCCCGGTGGCTGAACATCTCCACGCTGGTCCTGCCCATGGGGATGGGCCTGGTACACTTCTTCCGCGACGTCACCGGCGAGCGGGCGCGACGGCGCCTCACCGAGGAGGCGCTGGCCGGCCGGCTGCAGGCGGCGGAGGCTACCATGGCTCCCCCGGGGCTTACGCGGCGGGAGGTGGAGGTCCTCAGGTGTCTGGTCCGGGGGGCCTCCACCCGGGAGATCGCCAGGACGCTGTACATTTCCCCTCTGACCGCGCGCAACCACATTCAGCGGATCCTGCGCAAGCTGGGGGCGGCAACGCGGGCTGAGGCTGTAGCCATTGCCCTGGGCGTCCGCCCCGACCCCACGGCGTCCCTGGTCAATTAGTGCGGGCGCACCAGAAAATTGGTGCGAACGACCTATTGTGGCTAATCCGTTGGTGCCATAGCATCGGGTCACCGACCGACCGGTCGGACGCCTTCCGCATCCTGCTCCCGGGGGTGGGCGGATGGGGCTGACCATGGCCGAGAAGATCCTGGCGCGCGCGGCGGGCCGGGAGGAGGTCGCCCCCGGAGAGTTCGTGGTCGCCGCCGTCGACCTGGCCATGGTGCACGACATCTTCGCCACCCGCGTCTTTTCACTGCTCCGTTCGGCCGGCTTCCGCCGCGTCTGGGATCGCACCAGGGTCGTGGCTGTGATTGACCACCTGGTGCCCGCGCCTACCGCGGCCGCCGCGGCTGTGCACCAGCAGATGCGCCGGGACGTGGCTGAGTTTGGCCTCACCCGATTCTTCGACGCCGGCACCGGAATCTGTCACCAGCTCCTCCCCGAGCGGGGACACGTGCGCCCGGGCATGTTGCTGGTGGGGACTGACTCCCACACCACCACCCACGGTGCCCTGGGCGCGGCGGCCACCGGCATCGGGACCACGGAGATGGCCTACGTCCTGGCCACCGGCCGCCTGTGGTTTCGCGTCCCCGAGACCGTTCGGGTGGAGCTCACGGGTGCGCCGGGCCCGGGTGTGGGGTGGAAGGACGCCATCCTCCACCTGGCCGGCCGCATCGGCGCGGATGGGGCACAGTACCGCGCCCTGGAGTTCGCCGGCGCCGCCCTGGCCGGCATGGGCATCGGCGGGCGGATGACCATGGCCAACATGGCCGTTGAACTGGGGGCGAAGTTCGGGCTCTTCCCCGCCGATGCCGCGGCCCTGGACTACCTGGCCGAGCGCGGCCTGGAGGTGCTGCCCTTTGGGCCCGACCCCGACGCCGTCTATCAGGAGACCCTGACGGTGGACCTTTCGGCTCTGGAACCCCAGGTCGCCCTCCCCCACAGCGTCGACCGGGTCCGGCCCGTCTCTGCTGTGGCCGACCTCCCGGTCGACCAGGCCTTCATCGGATCATGCACCAACGGGCGGGTGGAGGACCTGGAGGTGGCGGCCCAGTACCTGGCCGGCCGCCGCGTCCACCCCCGCACCCGGCTCATCGTGGCCCCGGCGTCGCGCGCCGTCCTGCAGGAGGCCATGGAACGGGGGATCCTGCCAGCGCTGCTTGCGGCCGGCGCCCTCCTGCTGCCTCCCGGATGTGGACCATGCTTCGGCGGCCACCAGGGGTTGCTGGCCCCAGGGGAGCGGTGCATCGGCACCCACAACCGCAACTTCGCAGGGCGCATGGGGAGCCCGGCGGCGGAGATCTACCTGGCGTCCCCGGCCACGGTGGCGGCCAGTGCGCTGTACGGCCGCATCACCGACCCGCGCAGGGTGGAGAGGTCAGCCGGCCATGTCCTCCGCTGAAGCCACCTCCGTCATCCGCGGCCGCGCCTGGGTCTTCGGGGACGACATCAGCACCGACCTGCTGGACCCGGGAGAATACGCCATCGCCCCGCTGCAGGAACGGGTGCGGCACACCCTGGAGGCGGCCAACCCGCGCTTCGCCCCGGAAGTACGGCCGGGTGACGTCCTGGTGGCGGGGAGGAACTTCGGCTGCGGGAGCAGTCGGGAGACCGCCGCCCAGGCGCTGCAGGCACTCGGCGTGGGGTGTGTGGTCGCCGAATCCCTGGCCCGCATCTTCCTGCGCAACGCAGTGGCCATCGGCCTGCCCGTCCTGGTCTGCCCCGGGGTCAGGGAGGCGGTGCGGGAGGGAGACCCGGTGGAGGTGGACCTGCATGCGGCACGGCTTATCAACCTGCGGACGGCGCGGACCGTCCAGGGCAACCCGCTGCCGCCGTTGATGCGCGAGATCCTGGCTGCCGGGGGGATGCTGCCCCTGCTGCGGAAGCTGGCTGCGGACGCGGCCGAGGGCCGCGGGTGGGTAGATGATCTGGGATCCTGAGCGGGAGTGCGCCGACCGGGTCAGTCTGGTCCAGGTGCAGCTCGAACGGCTGCGGGCGGTCCTGGCGCGCCTTGCGGCTCGCGTGCCCTTCTACCGGCAGCGGCTGGCTGCGGCCCGCATCGACGCCGATGGCATCACTGCCCTGGAGGACCTCCGTCGGCTTCCCTTAACCACCAAGGACGACCTGCGCCGCCTCTATCCCTTCGGCCTCTTTGCCACGGACTCGGACGAACCGGTGGAGCTGCATTGTTCTTCGGGTACGACCGGGACCGCCACCCTGGTGGGCTACACCCGCAGGGACCTGGAGATCTGGTCGGAGGTGATGGCCCGCACGCTGGCGGCCGGGGGCGTGCGCCCCGGCGACCTGGTGCACAACGCCTACGGCTACGGGCTGTTTACCGGGGGGCTGGGGTTTCACTACGGCGCACTGCGCCTGGGGGCGCGCGTCCTGCCCATCTCCTCGGGCCAGACCGCCCGCCAGGTGAGGCTCCTGCGGGAGCTGGGGGCCACTGTGCTGGCGTGTACCCCCTCGTATGCGCTGCATCTGGCTGAGGTGGTGGAAGAGGCGGGGATGGGTCCTCTGTCTCTGCGCGTGGGGTTGCTGGGCGCCGAGCCCTGGAGCGAGGGGATGCGCAGGGAGATCGAGCGGCGCCTGGGGATCACGGCGGTGGACGTTTACGGTCTCAGCGAGATCATCGGGCCCGGGGTGGCCTGCGAGTGCGCCGAGGCTCGCCAGGGGTTGCACATCAACGAGGACCACTTCCTGGCGGAGGTGGTCGACCCTGCCTCCGGGGAGGTGCTGCCCGACGGGGAGACCGGCGAGCTGGTCCTGACCACCCTGACCAAAGAGGCCACGCCGCTTTTGCGCTACCGCACCGGCGACCTCACGGCGCTGGACCGCGCCCCCTGCCCCTGCGGCCGGCAGCTCGCCCGGATGGCCCGGGTGCGCGGCCGGGTGGACGACATGCTGGTGGTGCGGGGGGTTAACGTCTTTCCCGCCGACGTGGAGGCGGTGCTCACCTCCCTGGGAGAGCTGGCCCCGGCCTATCAGCTCATCGTGGACCGCCAGACGACCCTGGACGAGCTGGAGGTACAGGTGGAGGCGCGGGAGTGGCTCACCCCCGCTGCGGGCGAAGGCCTGGCCATGCGCGTGGCAGCGGCCATCCGAGACCAGCTGGGACTGCGCACCCGTGTCACCGTCCTGCCGCCCAGGCAGCTTCCGCGCAGCGAAGGCAAGGCGCTGCGGGTCGTGGACCGCCGCGGCCTCAAGGAGGGCGTCAGGAGATGAGAGAGCAGGGCGGGGGACGGCAGTGGATCTACGAGTGGAACGCGGGCCGCGGAGCGCCTCGCCCCGCGCGGCGCGTGGAGGTAAACGACGAGACGCTGCGCGATGGCCTGCAGAGCCCCTCGGTGATCCATCCCCCCCTGGAGACGAAGTGCCAGATCCTCCACCTGATGGCGGAGCTGGGGATCGAGAGCGCCAATATCGGCTATCCGGCAGCGGGCCCCCGGGCTCTGGAGGACGTTGTCCGACTGGCGCAGGAGATCGGGCGCGCCCGGCTACCCATCCGGCCCAACTGCGCCGGCCGCACCACCGAAGCGGACATCACGCCCATCGCTGAGGCCCAGGACCGCTCCGGCGTGGCCATCGATGCGGCCCTGTTCATCGGCTCCAGCCCCATCCGCCAGTACGCCGAGGGCTGGGGCCTGGACTTCCTGCGGCGCACCACCGAGCAGGCGGTCACCCTGGCCCGGCGGCTGGGGCTGGAGGTCATGTTCGTCACCGAGGACACCACCCGGGCACGTCCCGCGCACCTGCGCGCCCTCTACACCACGGCTATCGAGTGCGGCGCCCGGCGCATCTGCCTGGCGGACACGGTGGGGCACGCCACGCCCTGGGGCGTGCGGCGGCTGGTGCGCTTCATGCGTCGGGTCGTGGAGGGCACCGGTAGGGAGATCAAGATAGACTGGCACGGGCACCGTGACCGGGGGTTGGACCTGATCAACTCCCTGGCGGCTATCGAGGCGGGCGCGGACCGGATCCACGCCTGCGCCCTGGGGATCGGCGAGCGCGTGGGCAACACCCCCATGGACCTGCTGCTGGTCAACCTGAAGCTCCTCGGCTGGCGCGACGCCGACCTCTCGGCGCTGCCGCGGTACTGCGAGACGGTGGCTCGGGCTGTAGGTCTGCCCATCCCCTGCAACTACCCGGTGGTGGGGAAGGACGCCTTCGAGACCAGCACCGGCGTCCACGCCGCGGCCATCCTCAAGGCCTACCGCAAGGGGCACCACTGGCTGGCCAACCGGATCTACAGCGGTGTGCCGGCGGAGGAGGTGGGCCGCCAGCAGGTGATCTCTGTGGGGCCGATGAGCGGTCAGGCCAACGTGGTCTGCTGGCTGCAGCGGCGGGGGATCGAGCCGGTGCCCAGGTTGGTGGAGGCGATCCTGGACGCGGCCAAGGCGTCCGACCGGGTGCTGCGGGACGAGGAGATCCTCTCGGTGATTCTGGAGCAGATCTCCCCGCTGCCCCAGGGCGGGGTGTCGGCGTGAACGGACCCGCCGAGTCCCGGACAATGCCGGCGGTGGCCACCCGCCCGGCGCTGCGCCAGCTGCTCACGGGAAACGAGGCTATCGCCCGCGGGGCGTTCGAAGCGGGTGTGCACCTGGCCACGGGATACCCGGGCACGCCCAGCACGGAAATCATCGAGGCCCTGGCCCGCTTTCCGGAGGTCAGGGTGCAGTGGTCCGTCAACGAGAAGGTGGCCCTGGACACTGCCCTGGGGGCGGCGCTGGGGGGAGCGAAGGCCCTGTGCGCCATGAAGCACGTGGGGCTGAACGTGGCGGCGGATACCCTGATGACGGCTGCCTACACCGGGGTGGGCGGCGCTCTGGTCGTGGTCTCGGCGGACGACCCGGGGTTGCACAGCTCGCAGAACGAGCAGGACAACCGCTTCTACGCCCGGTTCGCCGGCATTCCCATGCTGGAGCCCGCCGACGCCGAGGAGGCGCGGCGCTTCACCCGGTGGGCCTTTGAGCTGAGCGCCCGCTACGATGTCCCCGTGCTCCTGCGCACCACCACCCGTGTCTCGCACACCCGCTCCGCGGTCACCCCGGAGCGACGGGAGGAGGCGCCGCCTGCGGGGTTCGTGCCCGACCCGGCCAAGTACGTCATGCTTCCCGCCCATGCCCGCGGGCGCCACCCCGTGGTACTGGAGCGGCTGGCCCGGATGTGTGCCGAGGGTGACCCTCGCTTTGCTGTGGTGGAACCGGGAGACCCGGCGGTGGGGGTGGTCACCAGCGGCGTGGTCTACCACTACGTGCGGGAGGTCCTGCCTCATGCCAGCATCCTCAAGCTCAACCTGACCCATCCCCTGCCGCTGGATGTGGTGCGCGCCTTCGCCTCTGGGGTGCAGCGCCTCCTGGTGGTCGAGGAGCTGGAGCCGTTCCTGGAAGAGCAGCTCCGCGCCGCCGGTCTGGTCGTGGAGGGGAAGGCCTTCTGGCCCCGGGTGGGAGAGCTGACGCCTGCGCTGGTCCGGGCGGGATTTGCCCGGGCCGGGATCCTGCCACATGGCAGCCCGCCTGTGTCCGCGTCGGTCATGCCTCGACCCCCCGTCCTCTGCCCCGGGTGCCCGCACGTGCTGCCCCTATTGGCGCTGCGCAGGCTGGGGGCGACCATCTGCGGCGACATCGGCTGCTACACCCTGGCCGCCCTGCCGCCGCTTGGCGCCATGGACACCTGCGTGGCCATGGGTTGCAGCATCGGCATGGCTACAGGCCTGGCCGCATCCGGGCACCGCGGTCCCGTCGCCGCAGTCATCGGGGACTCCACCTTCCTCCACGCCGGAATCCCCGCGTTGCTGGACGCCGTCTACAACCGGGCGCGGATCGTCGTGGTGATCCTGAACAACGGCACCACGGCCATGACCGGGGGCCAGCCCCATCCGGGCACCGGGAGAGATGTCCGGGGGGAGGCCGCCCCCGCGGTGGACCTGGCCGCGCTGTGTCGCACCCTGGGCGCGGGCCTGGTGGCCACGGTGGACCCCTACGACCTGGGGGGGACGTACCGGGCCGTGGAAGAGGCCCTGGCCTTTGACGGGGTGGCCGTCCTCATCACCAACCGCCCCTGTGTGGAAGCTCCGGTGAAGATCCGCGACATCCCCTACTTCGTCGTCTCCGAGGCGTGCATCGCCTGCCAGCTGTGCATGAACCTGGGCTGCCCGGCCATAACCTGGGGCCGCGGCTGGTACGAAGGCCGCCCCAGGGTCGTCATCGAGGAGACCCAGTGCACCGGCTGCACTGTCTGCGCGCAGCTGTGCCCTACCGATGCCATCCGGCCCGTGACCGCGCGGGCGGGGCAGAGATGAGCGAGGGCAGCGTCCTCATCGTGGGTGTGGGCGGCCAGGGGGTGCTGCTGGCCAGCGACCTGCTGGCCACGGTGTGCCTGGACGCCGGACTGGATGTGAAGAAGAGCGAGGTCCACGGGATGGCCCAGCGCGGGGGGGTGGTCATAAGCCACGTGCGCTTCGGGGCCTGGGTGCACAGCCCTCTGGTGGAGGAGGGCCAGGCCGACGCCCTGGTGGCGCTGGAGTGGGCTGAGGCACTGCGCTGGAGCGCCTTCCTGCGACCCGGTGGCGCGCTCATCGTCGACCCGGTGCAGATCGTCCCTCCTGCCGCCTGTGCCGACCGGCGCACCTGGACGTCCCGCTACCCGCCCATGGATCCCCCCTCCACCGGTGGCCGGGGGCCTCAGCTGTGCCTGATCCCGGCGCAGGCCCTGGCCAAGGCGGCGGGCGTGGCCCGGGCGGCCAACGTGGTCCTGCTGGGCGCCCTCTCCACCCGGCTGGACTTCCCCCCGGCGGCCTGGGAGGAGGCTATCCGGCGGCTGGTCCCGGCGGCAGTGGTGGAGGCAAACCTGCGGGCGTTCGCTGCCGGGCGAGATGCCGACCCGCTCCCGCTCCCACCGCCGGGTCCCAGGGTCGCTCCCGGAGGGGAGCGTCGTTTCGCCGTGGCCGTGGTCTCTGCCTGGTGCAAGGGATGCGACATCTGTGTGCGCATCTGCCCCCAGGACTGCCTGCGCCTGGATTCGCTGGGTCTCGTCCGCGTCACTGCGCCGGAACGTTGCACAGGTTGCCGCCTGTGCGAGCTGCTCTGCCCCGACTTCGCCATCACCGTGGGGGAAGAGGGAGGGGCGGTCGTTGTCTGAGCCTCGCCTCCTGCTGGGCAACGAGGCCTGCGCTCTGGGAGCGCTGGCGGCCGGATGCCGCTTCTACGCCGGCTACCCCATCACCCCTTCGTCCGAGATCGCCGAGACCATGGCCGAGCTGTTACCAGCCCACGGCGGGGTCTTCGTCCAGATGGAGGACGAGATCGCCTCCCTGGCCGCCTGCCTGGGTGCCGCCCTGGGCGGGATGAAGGCGATGACCGCCACCAGCGGCCCGGGCTTTTCCCTGATGCAGGAACACATCGGCTTTGCCGCCATGGCCGAGCTGCCCTGCGTCATCGTGGACGTCATGCGCGGCGGTCCCAGCACGGGGCTACCCACCCTTCCCTCTCAGGCGGACATGCAGCAGGCCCGCTGGGGTACCCACGGAGACCACTCCATCATCGTGCTGGCGCCGGCCTCGGTGCGGGAGGTCTATGACCTTACCGTGCGCGCCTTCGCCTGCGCCGAGCGGTTCCGCACCCCGGTGATCGTGCTCTACGACGCCGTGGTGGGGCACCTGCGGGAGCGGGTGGAGCTGCCCGAGCAGGTCGAGGTGACCCCGCGGATGCGGCCGCGGGGGTCCTCCTACAGGCCCTACGCCGCCGCCGAGGGGGATGTCGCCCCGCTGGCCGCCTTCGGCGACGGCCACCGGTTCCACGTTACCGGGCTGGCGCACGACGAGCGGGGATTCCCCACCCAGGACCCGGCGGCGGTGGCGGCGCTGCAGCGGCGCCTGGTGCGCAAGATCGAGGACCACCGCGACGAGATTGTGCGCTGCGAGCAGATCTCCATGGAGGATGCGGAGGTGGCCGTGGTGGCCTTCGGCATCGCCGCGCGGGCGGCGCGGGAGGCCATCCGTCAGGCGCGGCAGCAGGGCCTGCGCGTGGGGTTGGTGCGTCCCCTGACCCTGTGGCCCTTCCCCGACGGGGTACTGTCGGCGGCGGCCGCGCACGTGCGCGCCCTGGTGGTGGCCGAGATGAACCTGGGACAGATGCTGCGCGAGGTGGAACGGGCGGTGCGGGGGCGGACCGAGGTGGTGGCCTGCGTGAGGGCAGACGGCCAGCCGCTCCAGCCCGAGGAGATCCTGCAGGCCCTGGAGGCGGAGGTGCCCGCGTGGAGGTAGCTACCCCGGACGTGCGCCGCTACCTGCGCCGGGAGATGATGCCGCACATCCTCTGCCCCGGCTGCGGACACGGTATCGTCCTGCAGGCGCTGCTGCGGGCGGTGGCCAGCCTGGAGCTGGACCCCGACCGTGTGGCGGTGGTGGCCGGGATCGGCTGCAGCAGCCGCCTGGCCGGCTATGTGGACTTCTGCACGCTTCACGCCACCCACGGCCGTGCGCCCGCCTTCGCCACCGGGCTGAAGCTGGCGCGGCCGGAGCTGACCGTGATCGTGATCACCGGGGACGGGGATGGACTGGCCATCGGGGGCAACCACCTCATCCACGCCGCCCGGCGGAACATCGACCTGCTGTGCCTGCTTTTTAACAACGCGGTCTACGGCATGACCGGCGGCCAGGTGGCTCCCACGACGCCGCAGGGGAGTCGCGCCACCACCGCGCCGCGGGGGAACCCCGAGCCGCCGTTTGACGCCTGCCGGCTGATGATCGCCGCCGGCGCCACCTTTGTCGCCCGCGGCCTGGCCTATGAGCCCCTGACCCTGCAGCACCTGTGCATGGAGGGCTTGCGGCATCCGGGCTTCGCCTTCATCGACGTCCTGAGCGACTGCCCGGAGTTCTTCGGGCGGTACAACCGCCTGGGCAGGGGACCGGAGATGCTGCTCTCGCAGAAGCGGCGCACCACGGCCGTGGGACCGTTGCTGGCGCGGAAGCCGGCACTGGAGGGGGCCCAGGTGGCCACCGCTCCCGCCCTGCCCACCGGGGTACTCCACCGCGAGACCCGACCGGAGTTTACCCGGTTACTGCTGGCGCAACAGGGGGAGGGTTTCCCGTGATCGCTGTCCGGATCGCCGGGAGCGGCGGACAGGGCATCCAGCTTGCCGGCGTCGTCCTGGCCGAGGCCGCCATCGCCGCAGGCTGGAACGCGGCCTGCACGCAGACCTACGGGCCCGAGTCCCGCGGCGGGGCCAGCCGCTGCGATGTCGTCTTGGACCGCGGGGAGATCTACTTCCCGCAGGCGCGCCACCCGGATGTGCTGGTGGCGCTGTCGGCGGATGCCTGCCGCTCCTTTCTCCCCGACGTCAGGGCCGGCGGGCTGGTGCTCTGCGATGCCGCAGCCATGGTGGAGACGCCCCCCCCACACCTGCACTGCCGCGCGCTTCCCATCGTGGAGACGGCCCGCGCCGTGGGCACTACCCTGGTGGCCAACGCGGTGGCGCTGGGCGCGCTGTGCGCTCTGATGGATCTCATGCCTGTGGACGTCCTGGCCCGAGCCCTGGCCACGCGCCGGCCCGAGCCACAAAATCAGAGGGCGCTGCAGGCGGGCTTCTCCCTGGGGCAGGCGGCCCGGGCAGACGGCGCGGCGCTGGCAGGGGAGGGTGGGAGATGAAGCCGCAGCGGGGCGAGAACGACACCCGGGCCCGGATCCTGCGGGCCGCGGCTGCCCAGTTTCACGCCCGCGGGTTCGAGGGCACCCGGATGCACCAGATCGCCGCCGCTGCCGGCATCCGCAAGAGCAGCCTCTACCACCACTTCCGCGGCAAGCAGGAACTGCTCTTCGAGATCCTGCGGCACACCGTGGAGATGGCCCTGGCCGGGCTGCGGGAGATTGCCGACGCCGACCTTCCGGCCACGGAGCGGCTGCGCCTGGCCGTGCGACACCACGTCACCAGCCTGGTGGAGGACCTGGACAACGTGGCCTGCTTTGTGGAGGAGGGCCGGGCCCTGGCCCCGCAGCACCGGGAGGCCTACATCGCCCAGCGGGATACGTACGAAGGGTACTTCCGCCGGATCATCGAGGAAGGGGCGGCGCAGGGGGAGTTCGACCCGGTGGACGTCCGCCTGGCCGGGTTCGCCATCCTCGGCATGTGCAACTGGATGGCCCGCTGGTACCGTCCCGACGGGCCTAACACGCCGGAGGAGGTGGCCGACCGGTTCGCCGACCTGGCGGTGGCGGCGCTGGGAGGCCGGCACAGCGCGCCAGTAGCGGCAAAGGTGCGCTGATGTCAGGCGGGGCGCTGCAGGGTATCCGGGTGCTCGACCTCTCGCAGGGAGCTGCGGGCCCCATCTGCACCATGGTGCTGGGCGACCTGGGCGCCGACGTGGTGAAGGTGGAGCCCCCGGGCGGGGAGTGGGGGCGCACGCTGGGTCCGCCCTTTGTCCGGGGGGTGGCAGCGGCCTTCCTGGGGATGAACCGCAACAAGCGCAGCATCGTGGTGGACCTGAAGCGTCCCGGCGGGGCGGAGGTGGTCTGCCGTCTGGCGGCCGCCGCCGACGTCTTCGTGGAGAGCTTCCGCCCCGGGGTGACCACGCGGCTGGGTATCGACTACGACGCCCTGAGCGCACGTGTCCCCCGCCTGATCTATTGCGCCATCACCGCCTTCGGCGACCGCGGTCCCTGGAGGGACAAGCCGGGCGTGGACGGGATCGTGCAGGCGGCCAGCGGGCTGATGAGCGTCACGGGGACCGCAGATGGTCCGCCGACCAAGGTGGGCGTTCCCGCGGCGGACATGGTGGGCGGCCACCTGGCGGCGGAGGCGATTCTGGCCGCCCTGCTGGCGCGCGACCGCACCGGCCGGGGGCAGCGGGTGGAGGTCTCGCTCCTGGACGCGCTCCTGGCCTTCCAGGCCGTGCCGCTTTCCATGTATCTGGCCTCGGGCCAGCCGCCGGCGCGCCTGGGGTCGGCCGCTCCCTACGCGGCCCCCAACGAAGCGTTTCCCACGCGTGACGGCCACATCATGGTCGCCGCCTACTCTCCGCAGCGGTGGATCCGGCTGTGTGAGGTGCTGGCGCACCCGGAGCTGGCTACGGATCCCCGCTTCGCCAGCAACGCCGACCGCGTGCGGCACCGCGGGGAACTGCACCGGATCCTCGCGGAGATCTTCCGGCAGCGGTCGACGGCGGAGTGGCTGGAGGATCTGGAGGCGGCGGACATCCTCTGCGGGCCGTTGCTGACCTATCCGGAGCTGGTGGGCCACCCGCAGGTGGCGGCCAGCGAGATGATCCTGGAGCTCTCGCACCCTGCCCTGGGCAGCGCGCGCGTTCCGGGGATCCCGCACCGTCTGCAGCAGACCCCCGGCACACTGCGCCTGCCGCCTCCGCTGCCCGGGGAGCACACCGTGGAGGTCCTGCGCGTGGCCGGCTTCTCCCCCGGGGAGATCGACCGGCTGGTGGCAGAGGGAGTGGTCGAGGTACACGCCGCTACGGCGGCTGCGGCGGAGGCCACGTAAGGCGGCTGCGGGACATGTCGCGGGGAGGTGAGTTCCCTTGACGGAGCCTGTGCTCTGGGAGCAACGCGGACGGGTGGTGATCCTGACGCTGAACCGGCCGGAGGCACTTAACGCCATGACGCCGCAGCTCCTGGACCTGCTGGAGGCGCACCTGGCGCGCATCGAGCAGGATCCGGAGGTCCGCGCGGTGGTCCTCACCGGCAGCGGGGAGAAGGCCTTCTGCGTGGGCGCCGACCTGAAGGCCCGGCAGCAGGAGTTCGCCGCCATGGAGGCGGGAGACCCCTTTGCCCAGCGGGTGGAGCGGGTCTTCGGACACATAGAGAGTCTGCCCCGGCCGGTGATCGCGGCCATCAACGGTTACTGCCTGGGCGGCGGGCTGGAGCTGGCGCTGACCGCGGACCTGCGGATTGCCGCCGCCGAAGCCCGCTTCGGGTTTCCCGAGGCCAAGGTGGGCAGCATGCCGGGGGCCGGCGGGACGCAGCGGCTGCCGCGGCTGGTGGGGCCGGCGCGGGCCAAGGAGCTGATGTTCCTGGCGGAGCACATCGATGCCGAGACTGCCCTGCGCCTGGGGCTGGTCAACCGGGTAGTGCCGCGGGCGGAACTGATGGAGGCCACCCTGGAGCTGGCCCGCGCCATCGGCCAGCGGGCACCTCTGTCCATTCAGGCCATCAAGGCGGCGGTGAACCGGGCCATGGACGTGCCGCTGGCCGAGGGGCTGGCCTTCGAGCGGGAGCGGTTCGCCGTCCTGCGTACCAGCGAGGACCGCAAGGAAGGCATCGCCGCGTTCCTGGAAAAGCGCGAGCCGCAGTTCGTCGGCCGCTAGAGGCATGTCCGGGAGTCCCTGCGCAGCACTGCCCGGGGCCCGCGGGAAGTCGCGGCAGCGAATTTCCGGGCTAGGCTAAGGAGTGGGGTCGTCCAAGGGAGGGGTAAGCATGGGGGTTGCTGGTCGGGTGGCCATTGTCACCGGATCTGGGCAGGGGATCGGCGAGGGTATCGCCCGCCGCCTGAGTGCCGATGGAGCCAAAGTCGTCGTCAACGACATCTTCCCGGAGAAGGTGGACCGCGTGACCGGGGTGCTGCGAGAGGCAGGTGGGGAGGCCCTGGGCGTGGTGGCCGACGTGAGCCAGGATGCCGGCGCGAAGGCGCTGGTGGCCCGCGCGCAGGAGGCGTTTGGGCGGGTGGACATCCTGGTGAATAACGTGGGCATCGCCCGGGACACGTACCTGACCAAGATGGCGGAGGCGGACTGGGACGAGGTGCTGCGGGTTAACCTCAAGTCCCAGTTCCTCTGCTGCCGCGCTGCCGTGCCCCTGATGATGGAGCAGAAATACGGGCGGATCATCAACATCTCCTCGCGGGCCTGGCTGGGCAACCCAGGGCAGGTCAACTACGCCGCGGCCAAAGGCGGCGTGATCAGCCTGACCCGCACCCTGGCCCTGGAGCTGGCCAAGTTCGGCATCACCGTCAACGCCATCGCTCCGGCGCTGATCGACACGCCGCTGTTCCGCGGTCTGAAGGAAGAGATCCAGGAGCGACTGCTCAAGACGGTGCCGGTGGGGCGGATCGGCACCCCGGCGGACGTGGCCCAGGCGGTGGCCTTCTTCGCCGCAGACGAGTCGTCTTACATCACGGGGCAGACCCTCTATGTCTGCGGCGGGCGCAGCCTGGGTGCCGCGTAGCGTGACGGGCGCATCGGCGAGAGGAGGGAATAGAATGCGCAGGCTCGGGTGGGTGTCCCGTGTGGCCACGGTTCTGACGCTGCTGATGATGGCTCACCTGCCGGTGAGCGGCGGCGCCGCGGTGCACCAGGTGCGGATCGCGGTCGGCCCGCCCAACGTGCTGGGATATCTGCCCCTGTACATGGCGAAGGGCCTCGGCTACTTCACGGACCTGGAACGGAAGCGAAACATCAAAGTCGACCTGGTCGACTTTCGTGGAGGGAGTGAGGCCGCCACGGCCTTGATCGGCGGTGATGTGGACTTCGCCACGGTGACACTGACGCACGTGATCAAGGCTCACGAAGCCGGCAAGGACCTCAAGTTTCTGCTCACCTTCTTCAACGCGCAGACCATGGCCATGATCGTGCAGGCGGATCTGGACGTGACCTCGCCCGCGCAGCTGCGCGGCCGGCGCATCGGGATTACCAGCCTGGGGTCGGCCACCCACATGCAGGCCCGGCACATCCTGGCCGCCCACCAGGTGGACCCCGACGCGGTCCAGTACGTGCCCGTGGGCGGCCCGCCCACAGCGCGGGCGGCCTGGCAGCGCAAGGCGGTCGATGCCATGGTGTACCTCGATCCATTGATCACGACGCTGGTCGACGGACGCATGGCCCGGCTGATCTACGACGTCCGGACGTTGGAGGGGACGGTGCGGCTCTACGGCGCGCCGCACATCAGCAGCGGCCTCCTGACCCGGCCCGAGGTCATCGCCCGGGACCCGGAGACCGTGCAGCAGGTGGTGGGCGCCTTCGTCTGTACCCTGCGCTGGCTGCGCATCCAGCGCACCCGTCCCGAAGAGATTGCCCGCAATCTTCCCGCCGGGCTCGACTGGTCGCCGGCGGTGATCCGGGCGAACCTGGGAGGTCTCTCCGCCGACGGCCGGGTCCTCCCCGACGCCGTGCAAACTGTCATCTCCTTCCTCAAGCGGGACGGACTGCTCGTCGCCGGGTTCGCCGTGCCGCTGGACCGCCTGGTCAACGACACGTTCGTGCGGCGGGCGATCCTGAGCGGGGGGTGTCCGTGAGGCGGACGGGCATCCCTGCGGTCGCCGCCGTGCGCGCGGCGCAGGCCGCCATCGTCGGCGGTCTCCTGGTCGGCTGGGAGGTGGGCGTGCGCCGGGGCTGGCTGTCGGCGGAGTTCCTGAGCCGGCCCACCGCCGTGGGGGCGGTGCTGGTGGAGTGGATCAGGAGCGGGTTCCTCTGGCCCCACCTGGCGGCGACGCTCCAGGCCGCGATTGCCGGCCTGGCCCTGGGGCTCGTCCTCGGCGCGGCGCTGGGCTTTCTGGCCATGTTCGTGCCAGCCGTGGGGGAGATGATCGAGCCGGCCATGAGCACCCTCAACGCCGTGCCCCGCGTCGTCTTCTACCCGCTGCTGGTGCTGTGGCTCGGTCTCGGCATGGCCTCGAAGGTGGGCCTCGTCGTGACCATCGTGGCGTTCGTGGGCTACTTCACCACCGTCGGGGCGGTGCGCGAGGTAGACCGGCTCCTGCTGGCGCAGGTACGCATTCTGGGCGCGTCGCCGGGGGCCACCCTCCGCCACCTCTACCTCCCCGCCACCCTGGCCTGGATGGTGACCAGCCTGCGGACCAGCGTGGGACTGGCGTTCATCGGGGCCATCCTGGGTGAGTACCTGGGTTCGATGCGCGGCATGGGGAACATCATCATGGGGGCGCAAAACCTCTTTCAGACCCCCCAGGTCATGGCGGGCCTGGTCCTCACCCTGGGCCTGGCCGGCGCCGTCGATACCATTCTGGCCCATCTGGAGGGGCGCTGGTCGGCATGGCGCCGGGCGCCACAGACATGAGGGCACCTCTTGCCACCATGGCAGCGCGCCGGCCGACGGATGTCCCGGCCATCGAACTCACGGGACTTTCCAAGCGCTTCCAGACCGCGGAAGGGACGGTGCAGGCCATCGAGCGCGTGACCTTCGCCGTTGCTTCCGGGGACTTTGTCTGCCTGGTGGGGCCGTCCGGATGCGGCAAGTCTACCCTGCTCAACATCATCGCCGGTCTGCTCCCCGCTTCCGCGGGGGAGGTGCGGATCTGCGGCGAACCCGGCGGGAGCGTTCGGCCGGATCGCATCGGCTACGTCTTCCAGCGTGACGCGCTGCTGCCCTGGAAGACGGCGCTCCAGAACGTCATGCTGCCGCTGCTCCTGCGGGGCGTCCCGCCGGCGGAGAGCCGCGAGACCGCCCGGCACTGGGTCCACAAGGTCGGGCTGGCCGGTTTTGAGCACCACTACCCGTCTCAGCTCTCCGGCGGGATGCGCAAGCGCATCGCGCTGGCCATGACCATGGTCTACCGCCCCTCCATCATCCTCATGGACGAGCCCTTCGCTGCCCTGGACGTCCAGACGCGCAACCTGATGGAGAACGAGCTGCTGGCGCTGTGGGCGGAGACGGGCAGTGCCATCCTCTTCGTCACCCACGACCTGGAAGAGGCCATCGCGCTGGCCGACCGGATCGTGGTGCTGACGGCGGCGCCCGCCCGCGTCCGGTGCGAGTACCCCGTTCCCCTGGAGCGCCCCCGGGATGTGGCCGAGATCCGGACCACCAGCGCGTTCCTGGACATCTACCGCCACATCTGGCGGGACCTGCGCGAGGAGGTGGCGGCCAGCCATGGTCGGCGCTAACTCCCCGGCCCCGGCGCGGCGCCGCCGGGCGGCCCACGCTCTGGTGCTCCTGTCCCTGCTGGCTGCCTGGGAGGGCGGCGTCCGCGCAGGTCTCCTGGACCCGTTCTATACGAGCGCACCGCTGCCGGTCCTGACGACCGTGCTCCGGTGGATTGCCTCGGGGTACGTCTTTGAGCACGTGTTCGCCACGCTGGCAGTGACCCTGGCCGGCCTGGCCGGTGGGGTGCTCCTGGGGGTCGCCGCCGGGTTTGCCCTGGCGTTCCTGCGGGGATTGGAGGCGATCGCCTCCCCCTTCCTGGCGGCGGGCAACGCCATGCCCCGGATCATCCTGTATCCGCTGATGGTGCTGTGGCTGGGATTTGGTCCGCTCTCGCGTATCGTCCTGGTGGCCTCCCTCGTGGTCTTCCCCGCCCTTCTCACCACCCATTCCGCTATCCGCCAGGTGGATGCGGAGATCGTGCGCAACGCGCGCGTCCTCGGCGCACGCGGTCTTGGCCTGATCCGTCACATCTACATGCCGGCTGTGGCCCTGTGGATTTTCCGCACCATCAGGGTGACCATGGGCTTCGCCCTGGCCGGGGCCATCGTCGGCGAGTATGTGGGCGCCGTGCGCGGGATGGGTATGGTCATCGCCTTCGCCCAGTCCATGTTCCGAGCACGCGACGTCATGGCGGGGACGGCGGTGCTGCTGGCCGTGATTTGGCTCATCGACCTGGGGCTCCGGGCGGCTGAGAACGCGGCGGCCCGGTGGCGTCTTTCGGAGGTGGTCTAGGTGGTTGAAGTCACAGAAACCGGTCGAAGCGGGGTCGTCCCCGTCCATCCCGACGTCTTCGCCGGGGAACTGGAGGGGGAACCACAGCTGGTGGGGAGCCGCTGCCGGCAGTGCGGCGCGCGCTTCTTTCCCCGCCGCGGGGTCTGCGCGCGCTGCCTGTCGGCCGAGGTGGAGGTCGTGCCGCTTGGCCGGGTCGGCACCCTCCACACGTACACCGTCGTCTACCAGTCCACGCCCGAGTTCCCCACGCCCTACATCCTGGCCTACGTCGACCTGCCCGAGGGGGTGCGGCTGCTGGCTCCGCTGGCGGGGGTTCCGGTGGACCAGGTGCGGATCGGCATGCCGCTGCGCCTGCAGGTGGAGCCGCTGCGCACCGACGCCGCAGGGCGCACGGTCCTGGGGTATCGCCTGTACGCCCATGGAGGTGGGGCATGAGCGACGTTTACGTGGTGGGCATCGGGATGACCAAGTTCGGTAAGCACCCCGACCGCACGGTGGTCGACCTGGGCAGCGAGGCCGTGCGGGAGGCCATCCGCGACGCGGAGGTGGACCCGCGGCGGATCGAGGCCGCCTACTGCGGTCACGTCTTCCAGGGGATGGTGGCGGGGCAGCGGGTGCTGGCGCAGACGGGGCTGGCGGGCATCCCCCTGACCAATGTGGAAGACGCCTGCAGCAGCGGGGCCGTGGCTATCCGGGAAGCCGCCCTGGCCATCCGCGCCGGGGAGCACGACGTCGTTCTGGCCTTCGGCATGGAGCACCTCACCGGGAGGTTCCGCGGGGCGCTCACCCCGGCCGAGGACGACCTGGAGGCCGCGGTGGGCCTGACCATGCCAGCCATCTACGCTATGCGGGCGCGGCGACACATGGAGGAGTTCGGCACCACTCGCCGCCAGCTGGCCCTGGTCTCGGTGAAGAACAAGCGCAACGCCAGCCTCAACCCGCTCTCCCAGTTTCAGACCCCGGTGAGCGTAGAGGAGGTGCTGGCCTCCCGGCCGATTGCCGAGCCGCTGTGCCTGTACGACTGCTCCCCGGTCAGCGACGGAGCCGCCGCCGTCGTCCTCTGCTCCGCCAGGTGGCTGCGGCAGCTGACCCGCTCGCAACGCCCCATCCGCCTGGCCGCCGCCGCGTTGCGCAGCGGTGAGGTGGAGAGCGGACTGCCCTCCATGGCCTTCGAGCCCCTCACCCGGCGCACCGCCGAGGCGGCCTACGAGCAGGCCGGCCTGGGCCCGGAGGAGATCGACCTGGCGGAGGTGCACGATTGCTTCAGCATCGCCGAGGTGCTGCGGGTGGAAGGGCTGGGGCTCTTTCCGGTGGGGGAGTACCCGGATCGTCTAGAGCGTGGCGAGGCCGACATTGGCGGCAGGCTGCCCATCAACCCGAGCGGCGGGCTTCTGGGGAAGGGGCACCCGCTGGGGGCGACGGGGGTGGCGCAGGTCGTGGAAGTGGTCCGTCAACTGCGCGGCCAGGCTGGCCCGCGGCAGGTGGCCGGCGCCCGCGTGGGACTGGCCCACTGCCGGGGAGGCAAGGCCGCCGGCGTGGAGGGAGCGGCCTGTACGGTGAACATCCTGGCGGCATGAGGATCGCCCACCGGTCTGAGATGATTGGATCTCAGATCCCGATTCGATGCGTGCTGATGCGGGGAGGCACCAGCAAGGCCGTCTTCCTCCGCGCCCGCGACCTGCCCTCCGATCCGGCCCGCCGGGATGCGGTGATCCTGGCGCTGTTCGGCAGCCCCGACCCCCGGCAGATCGACGGGCTGGGGGGCGCCGACATCCTCACCAGCAAGGTGGCTGTCATCGGCCCTCCCACACGCCCCGATGCCGACCTGGATTACACCTTTGGCCAGGTGAGCATCCGGGAGCCGGTGGTGGATTACGACATCAACTGCGGCAACATCTCGGCGGCGGTGGGGGTCTACGCGGTGGAGGAAGGGCTGGTGCACGTGCGGGAGCCGGTCACGCCCGTGCGTGTGCACAACACCAACACGGGCAAGGTGTTCGTAGCGCACGTCCCCGTCCAGGACGGCTCTCCTGCGATAGAGGGGGAGTGCGTGGTGGAGGGTGTCCCGGGCAGCGGGGCCGAGATCGTCCTGGACTTCACCGGAACTGTGGGCGCATCTACCGGATCGCTCCTGCCCACCGGCCGGGTCCGCGATCGTCTGCCCGTCCCCGCCCTGGGGCGGACTGTGGAAGCCACCATCCTGGACGTGGCCAACCTCTGCGTCTTTGTAACCGCCGCAGACGTGGGTATGACAGGCCAGGAGGGCCCGGCCGAGTTCACCCCCGCGCACCTGCAGGCCCTGGTGGCGGTGAAAGAGGCGGCCGCGCACCTGGTGGGCCTCTCTCCTGAGGGGCTGGTCCCCCTGCCAGTGGCTGTGGCCCCGCCGGCCTCCTTCCGCACCATCGCCGGGGAGACGGTCGCTGCCGACCGCATCCACCTGCTGGCCCGCATGGCCGGGGGCCGCCCCCCGGTGCTGCACAAGGCCTATCCCGGCACTGCTGCTGCCTGCACCGCGGTGGCGGTGATGATGGCAGGCACGGTCCCGGCCGCTGTCGCCCGCACTCCCGCGGCGGACGGGACGGTCGTCATCGGGCACCCCAGCGGAGCGATGCTGGCGCGGGCCCGCCTGCGTCAGGGGGCGGGGTGGGTGGTGGAGCAGGCGGGGTACTCCCGCACCGCCCGTCGGTTGATGGAGGGGTACGCCTTCGTCCGCGCCGCCGTCCTGGCGGCGTCCCCGGCGCGGGCCTGGAGCTCCCCCGGCGGGGCGGGGGAGCCTGAGGCATCGCCCGGTGAGGCGGTCGCGGGGAGCGAAGGAGAAGCCTTCCCCTCGACCGAAACCATTCGGAAATTTTCCTCCGGGGAGGCAGGCTGAGCGCTGAGGAGGGGGCCATGATCTGGGAGCCGCAGCTAGAGACTATGTCCCGTGCCGAGTTGGCGGCGCTGCAGCTGCAGCGGCTGCAGGCGCTGGTGCGCCGGGTCTACGAGCGTGTGCCCTTCTACCGCGCCCGCTTTGAGGAGGCGGGAGTGCGTCCGGAGCAGGTCCGCACCCTGGACGACCTGCGCCGGCTGCCCTTCACCCGCAAGAGCGACTTCCGGGACAACTACCCCTTTGGCCTCTTCGCTGTACCGCTCGGCCAGGTGGTGCGCGTGCACGCCTCCTCCGGGACGACCGGCAAACCCATCGTCGTCGGCTACACCGCCAACGACCTCCGGATCTGGGCGGCGGTCTGCGCCCGCTGCCTGGCTGCCAGCGGGGCGCAGCCCGGCGACATCTTCCAGAACGCCTATGGCTACGGGCTGTTCACCGGAGGCCTGGGTATGCACTACGGGGCGGAACTCATGGGCCTGGTGGTGCTGCCGGTCTCCGGCGGTAACACCGAGCGGCAGGTGATGCTGTTGCGTGACTTCGGCCCCAGGATCATCGCCTGCACCCCCTCCTATGCCCTGACCCTGGCCGAAGCATTAGCCGCTCAGGGAATCCGTCCGGGCACGCTGGCGCTGCGGTACGGCGTCCTGGGGGCGGAGCCCTGGACCGAGGCCATGCGCGACGAGATCGAGGCCAAGCTGGGAATCGCCGCGCTGAACATCTACGGGCTGAGTGAGGTGATCGGTCCGGGAGTGAGCAACGAGTGCGTGGAGGAGAAGAACGGGGCCCACGTCTTCGAGGACCACTTCCTGGTGGAGGTGATCGACCCGCAGACCGAAGAGCCGCTGCCCCCGGGCGAGGCCGGGGAGCTGGTCTTCACCACGCTGACCAAGGAGGCGCTCCCCGTCATCCGCTACCGCACCGGGGACATCGCCGCCCTGGATCCCACGCCCTGCCGCTGCGGGCGTACCTTCGTCCGCATGTCCCGCGTCATCGGGCGGACGGACGACATGCTCATCATCCGCGGCATCAACGTCTATCCCTCTCAGGTGGAGGCAGCGCTGGTGGGCCTCCCGGAGCTCTCGCCGCACTACCAGCTGGTGGTCACCCGGGAGCGCACGCTGGACGAGCTCGAGGTGAAGGTGGAGGTGAACGAGGTGTTTGCCAAGCAGCTGGGTGGGAGCTTCAGCAGCGAGGAGGCACCGGTGGCGGAGCTGTCCCTGCGCTGCCAGCAGAAGCTGCTGGGCGTGCTGGGGATCACCGCCCGGGTGACCCTGGCTCCTCCGGGCACCCTGCCGCGCAGCGAGGGGGGCAAACTGCGCCGGGTCGACGACCGCCGTCGGGTCTACGCTTAGATGCGCGCCGGACTGAAGCCGGGGGCGGTGGCGCAGGTGGACGTGGTGGTCACCCTGGAGATGGTGGCGGAGTTTGAGGATCTCGGGCTGGTCCATCCCGTCTACTCCACCTGGGCCATGGTGCGGCATATGGAACAGGCCAGCCGCAGGCTCCTCCTCCCGTACCTGGAGCCGGAGGAGGAGGCGGTGGGCTACGCGGTGAGTGTCACCCACCTGGCGCCCACGGCGGTGGGGATGCGCGTGACGGTGACCGCGCGCCTGGAGCAGATTGAGGGGAACCGGGTCGTCTGCGCGGTGGAGGCTCATAACGGGTTGACCCGGATCGGGGAGGGTACGCACACGCAGGTGGTCTTGCCCAAGAGTCGGCTGCAGGCCCGAATCGCGCAACTGGTCAATCGAAGGCAACCCTG
This sequence comes from Armatimonadota bacterium, assembly GCA_031459715.1. Taxonomy (NCBI): domain Bacteria; kingdom Bacillati; phylum Candidatus Sysuimicrobiota; class Candidatus Sysuimicrobiia; order Candidatus Sysuimicrobiales; family Candidatus Humicultoraceae; genus Candidatus Humicultor; species Candidatus Humicultor tengchongensis. Next base: position 27,574 of record JAVKIA010000017.1, read on the forward strand.
ACGGGGAGGTGGCGCAGGATGAGTCGACGGATGTGCGGTAGTGCAGAGGCGGCAGAGCCCCGGCTTCGCCGCCGCAGGAGCAGGTTTCTGGCCCGACTCCTGCTGGCGGCGGTGATCCCTGTGCTGCTGGCGGCATTCCCTTCAAGCAGCACAGCCTCGCATATATACAAGATCGGGTTCATCGCCTCCATCACCGGGCCCGGCGCCAGCCTGGGCGAGCCGGAGCGGGACGTGGCGCGGCTGCTGCAGGACCAACTGACCTCAGCCCGGGGGGTGGTCGGCCCGGACCGCGTGAGGCACGCCGTAGAAATCCTCATCTTTGACGATCAGAGCCGGGCCGATACCGCAGCCAGCCTGGCCCGCCGGCTGATCAACGAGGAAAAGGTCGTCCTCCTGGTCGCCGGCACGCTCAGTGGACCCAGCCTGGCCATGGTGCCCATCGCCACGGAAGGTCGGACCCCCATGATCTCCATGGCCTCGGCCCGGGCTATCATCGAGGACCCGCAGACCAAGCGCGCCCGCCCCTGGATCTTCAAGCCGGTGCCGGAGAACCTCCACTCGGCCCAGAAGCAGGCCGAGTATCTGAAGGCCATCGGGGCGACCAGCGTCTGCCACCTGTACGAGAACACCGCCTACGGGCAGGACACCTTTGCCAGCGCCGGAGCCATCTTCCCCGCGGCCGGCATCACCATCGTCTACGGTGACGCCTTCGATCGCACCGCCACCGAGTTCCCGCAGGTGGCACGGGTGCGCGCCAGCGGCTGCCGGGCGGTGGTCATCGGCTCCATCCCCCCTGCGGCCTCGGTGATCAACGTGGCCGTGCGGGAGCGGGCGGCTCAGGTGCGCATAGTCCATGGCCATGGAGCCTGCAGCCCCGACCTGATCAAGACGGCGGGTGCGGCCGCCGAGCGCACGGTGATGCCCTGCGGCAAAATCCTGGTGGCCGACCAGTTGCCCGCCGGCGACCCGGTGAAGACGCTAAACCTGAAGTTCATCAGCGACTTCAGGCGCTTCACCGGCGGCAGGGAGATCAGCACCTTCGCCGGGCACGCCTTTGACTCGCTGCAGTGGGCCCTGATCGCCCTGCGCAACCTTCCGGACGGCCTCTCGCTGGAGCGGCAGCGCGACGCCGCCAGGGAGGCGCTGGAAACCAAGGTAAAGCGCTGGGCCGGGACCCACGGCTTCTACACCCTCAGCCCGGAGGACCACCTGGGATGGAAGGCCGAGGAGTTTGCCTTCGTCACGGTGCAGGGAGGGAAGTTCCTCATCCTGCCGCGTGACCAGTGGAAGTAGCCCGCCAGGCGGATCCTGAGAGGCGCACGGCACGTGCGGCGGGTGGGGAGCGGCGGTCCCCACCCGCCGCCTGAGGAGGCTGTCCGCACGGCGACGGAACAGGCCATCGGGGTCAGACAGGTTTCTTCCCCCCGCCGCAGCCTGCCTGCGGGGCAATGGCTGGGCGGCGTCCTCGTCCTGCTGGTGATCGGTCTGGTCCTGTGGGGCCGCCGCCACGGCTTCGGTCTGGCGGACTACCTGCAGTTCCTGGTGGACGGGCTGCAGGCCGGCGCCATCTACACGCTGGTGGCGCTGGGGTTCGTGGTGGTGCACCGGGTCACCGGCATCATCAACTTTGCCCAGGGGGCGTTTGTCATGCTGGGCCCGATGGTCACCATCACCATCTACGGGCGGGGCTGGCCCCTGCCGCCCGCCGTACGGCTACTCCTGGCGGCTGGGCTGGCGGCCGGGCTCACCGCCGTCGTGGGGGTGGCGGTCTACCGGCTGGCCGTACATCCGGCACGGGGGGCGTCCCTGCTCACGCGGATCATGATCACAGTGGGGGCCTACGTGGCCCTGCAGGGAGTGGCTCTGCTCCTGTGGGGACCGCGCTCCTACGTCCTGCCCGCCTTCAGCACGCTGCAGATGGCCGACCGCACCTTCCTGGTCGGCGATGTGCTCTTCAAGGCGCAGAGCCTGTGGATCTGGGTGACGGCCGGGGTGACGCTGGCTCTCCTGGCGCTCTTTTTCGAGCGGACCATACTGGGCAAGGCGATGCGGGCCTGCGCGGCCGACCGGCTGGCGGCGCGCCTGGTCGGCGTCCGCGTGGACACCATGGCAACTGTGGCCTTCGGGCTGGCCGCCGTGCTGGGGGCGGTTGCCGGGATCGTCGTCGGCCCGCTGACGCGGCCGGCGTACGACATGGGGCTGGAGATCGGCCTGAAGGGATTCGTCGCTGCGGTGATGGGGGGGCTGGTCAGTTTCCAGGGAGCCGTGGCCGGAGCGCTGCTCCTGGGAGTGCTGGAGACCCTGTGGGCCGGGGTGACGCTGGCAGGCTTCAAGGACCTCTTTGCCTTCGTGGTGCTCATCCTGGTGTTGCTGGTCAGGCCCCACGGCGTCGCCGGTGGTGAGGAGGAGGTGGGAGGCTCGTGAGGCGCCTCTCAGGGAACGCGGCGGTCTTTGTCCTGTCGGCTGCGCTCGTGGGGGCCATCGGCTGGCTGGAAGGCACCCGCCCCGGCGGGCTCTCCCTCCCCAGGCTCACTGCGGGGCTGGTCACCCTGGACCTGCTGATCCGTGCCGGGGTGTTCACCATCATCCTGGTCGGGCTCAACCTGCTCATGGGCTACGCCGGTCAGGTCTCGTTGGGCCAGGCGGCCTTCTACGGCATGGGAGCCTTCTTCTCGGCCATCTTCACGGTGAAAGCGCGCCAGGTAGGGATACCCCTGACCCTGTCGGGTGCGTGGTGGTGGCCCTGGGTCGTGATGGGGCTGGGCGCTGCCCTGGTGGGCGGGTTCGCCTACCTCATCGGCTGGGTGATCCTGCGCCTGCGCGGACACTATCTGGCCATGGCCACGCTGGGACTGGGGGTTGCTGTCTTCATCATCCTGCGGGAAAATCTGGGCCTGTCGCGTCTGGACCTTACGGGCGGGTTCGACGGCGTGGTGGGCATCCCGCGCCTGCGTGTGGGCACCTATCCCCTTTGGCCTTTGCACCGCTACTTTTTCCTGGTCTGGTCCTTTGCCCTGGCTGCGGTGGCGCTGGGGCTGAACATCGTGGATTCCCGTCTGGGCCGGGCGCTGCGGGCGATCCACCACAGTCAGGTGGCGGCGGAGACACTGGGGGTGAATGTTCCCCGATACAAGGCGCAGATCTTCGCAACCAGCGCCGCGCTGGCGGCGCTGGCCGGCAGCCTTTACGCCCACTTCCAGGCAGCGGTGGTCCCGGCCACCTTTGGCTTCGTCCCCTCGCTGGAACTGGTGCTGATGTCGGCGGTAGGGGGGATGGCCAGCATCTGGGGAGCGCCGTTGGGGGCACTGGCCATCCTCCTCCTGGAGGAGCTGCTGCGTACCCGCCTGCGCCTCCTCCTGCCCGGGACGGGAGGCGAGCTCGAGGCAGTGGCCTTCGGGCTGCTCTTGATCCTGGTGTTGCTCTTCTGGCCCCGAGGCCTGGCCGGCCGTGCCTCCGGTCCCCTGCGCCGTCCCATCCCGACCGGGGGAGCGGGGCAGTCGGTGCGGCCCGCGGGAGTTCCCAGGGCATGACCGTACCCCTGCTGGAGATTAGGCGGATCACCAAGGCCTTCGACGGTCTGGTGGCGCTGCAGGATGTCTCGCTGGCGGTGTGGCCGGGGCAGATCAAGGGCCTGATTGGGCCCAACGGCGCCGGCAAGACCACGCTGTTCAATCTCATCACAGGGCTCATCCCACCCCTGGGAGGCGACATCCTGTTTCGCGGGCGATCCATCGTCGGGCTCCCGCCGTACCGCATCGCCGACCTGGGCATCGCCAGGACGTTCCAGAACGTGCAGCTCTTCGTGGGAATGACGGTCCTGGAAAACGTCCTGGTGGGGTTTCACCGGCACATGCGCGGGGGGCTGCTGGACGCGGCGTTCCGCTCCAGGCGGATGCGGCACGAGGAGCGGGAGGTGCGCGACCGGGCCCTGCTGCTGCTGGAGGAGTTCGACCTGCTGCGCTGGGCCCATGAGCCGGTGGAGAGCCTCCCCTTCGGGCTGCAGCGGGTGGTGGAGGTAGCCCGGGCAGTGGCGGCGGCGCCCAGCCTGGTCCTGCTGGACGAGCCCGGGGCGGGGCTCGGCGGCGCGGAGAAAGTCCGCCTGACCCAGGCGATCCGCAACTTCTGCCGGGACGGGGTCACCGTCTTTCTGGTGGAGCATGACATGGAGCTGATGATGGGACTGGCCGACGAGGTGGCGGTGCTGGACCAGACCGTGCTCATTGCCGAGGGTCCCCCGGCGGTCATCCAGAATCACCCGGCAGTGATCGCCGCCTACCTGGGGGAGGCGGAACCGACCGATGCCCCTTGAGGTTCGGGACCTGGAGGCCGGATACGGCTACCTGCAGGTGCTGCGCGGGATCTCCCTGGACATCCGCCCGGGGGAGATCGCCGCGGTCATCGGCGCCAACGGCGCGGGCAAGACCACCCTGCTGCGCACGCTCTCCGGCCTGCTGCGTCCGGCCAGGGGGAGGGTGATCTTCGACGGTCGCGACATCACCGGCTGGCCCCCCGAGCAGATCGCGGCCCTGGGTCTGGTCCATATCCCCGAGCGCCGCCACCTCTTCGGACCCCTGCCCGTCGAGGACAACCTCCTGCTGGGCGGGTACCTGCGCCTGCGCCGCGAGTCGCGGGCCGCCATCCGCGATGACCTGCAGCGCGTCTACACGCTCTTCCCCCGGCTGAGGGAGCGGCGGCGGCAGCGTGCTGCCACCCTCAGCGGCGGGGAGCAGCAGATGCTGGCCATCGGCCGGGGGCTGATGGCCCGGCCGCGCCTGTTGATGCTCGACGAGCCCTCCCTGGGCCTGGCCCCGCTGCTGGTGCGCGAGCTCTTCCGGGTGATCGTGGAGCTTCGGGCGCAAGGACAGACTATCCTCCTGGTGGAACAGAACGCCCGGCAGGCGCTGCAGGTTGCCGATGCAGCCTACGTAATGGAGACCGGCCGGATAGCCCTGCGTGGTCCGGGCCGCGACCTGTTGACGTCGCCGGTGGTGCAGGCCGCCTACCTGGGACGCAGCGTGGCTACGGGGCGCTGAGCCATGCCGGCGTAGCCCGGCGCGGCCTCGCCTGGCGGCCACAGGCCTGAAACGTCCGCATCCTGGGCAGAGATGCCACCAGGATACCCGACGCAGCAGGGGAGGAGTGCATGATCGGTCCGGCAGTCCCTCGACGCCTCAGCGGGATCCTGCTGGCCCTGGTCCTGGCTCTGGGCGGCGTGGCCGCGCCGTGGGCCCCCCGCGCCGCTGCGGCCGCTGATGCGGCCGTTGTCTTCGCCGCGGTGGACATCCTGGCACAGCAGCACTACGCGGCGCCCGACCCGGTACGGTTGCTCGCCGCCGCCGCCGAGGGGCTACGCCGGGCGCTGGCCCAGGCGGGGATCGCCGCGCCGCCGGCGGCGCTGCAGGCGGTGACGGAGGCGGGCGCGCGGGAGGAGTTCCAGCGCTACTACGACCGGGCCGCCCTGCTGGCCCAGGGTCGCCTCAGCCTGACCCAGTTGCAGTACGCCGCGGCTGCTGCGGCGGCCGCCAGCCTGGACGATTCCCACACCGCCTTCCTCCTCCCGGAGCAGTGGGCGGAGGTGCAGCGCGAGCTCTCCAACCAGGCCTCCTTCACCGGCATCGGCATCCGTCTCCTCACCCGGGGAGGCCAGTTCTATGTGATGAACGTCTTCCCGGGGACTCCCGCGGCGCGGGCCGGGTTGCGCGACCTGGACCGCGTCGTCGCCGTGGATGGCCAGAGTACCGAGGGCATGCCCCTCCAGGAGGTCTCGCGGCGCATCCGCGGCCCGCAGGGCGTGCCGGTGGAGGTGGTAGTCCGTCGCCCGGGCGAACCCGCCCCGCTGGTGTTCACCATCACCCGGGAGCCCATTCAGGTCCCCGCGGTGGACGCCCGTATGCTGGAGGGGCAGACGGGGTACCTCCGCCTGCACCATCTGGGCAGCGGCGCCACGGTGCAGTTCCGGCGGGCACTGCAGCACCTGCAGGCGCAGGGGATGCGGGCCCTGGTGCTGGACCTGCGGGGCAACGGCGGGGGGCTGGTGGGCGAGACGGTGAGCGTGGCCAGCGCCCTGCTGCCGGCCGGGCTACCGGTGATGCAACGGGAGAACCGCCTGCGCCGTATCGCCGAACGGACCAGGGGCGGGCCGCTGCTGCCCACGTTGGTGCCGCTGGTGGTGCTGATCGACGAGGCCACCGCCTCCGGCGGCGAGGTCATCGCCGCGGCCATGCGGGAGCACCGGCAGGCGCCGCTGGTGGGCGTGCGCACCGCCGGGGCGCTGCTGGCCAGCCTGTACTTCTCCCTCCCCGGGGGCGCGGCCATCGAGGTGGCGGTGGAGCGCGTGACCACCGGCAAAGGGGCGGTGGTGGAGAAGGTGGGGTTGGGGCCGGACATCGACGTCGAGCTGACCCCCGACCATCTGGAACAGGGAGTAGACGCGCAGCTGGAGCGGGCGCTCCAGCACCTGCGACAGCGCGTTCGCGCTCCGGCGCTGGCGCCGGCGGCCTGAACCTCCCTCCCGGCACAGCCCTCCGCCCCGGGGTGTGCTATTCTTACACCTAAGTTCGCCTGGCCCGGAGGTCCCCTTGTTGCGCGGGTCACTTGTGCCGCTGGTCACGCCTTTCCGCGACGGCCGCATCGACGAACCCGGCTTCGACGACCTGGTGCGGTGGCAGATAGAGAGCGGCAGCCATGGCGTGGTGATCGGCGGGACCACGGGCGAGCCCGCGGCCCTCTCCCTGGAAGAGCGGGAAGAACTGGTGGCCCGCGCGGTGCGGGTAGCGCGCCGCCGCGTCCCCGTGGTCGCCGGCACGGGGACCGACAATCTGGGGGAAACGCTGCGGCTGACCGCTGCCGCCAGGAAGGCGGGAGCGGATGCGGTCCTGGTGGTGGTCCCCGCCTACAGCCGTCCTTCCCAGGAGGGACTCTACCGGTACTTCCGCACCGTGGCCGAGTCGGTAGACCTGCCGCTGATCCTGTACAACATTCCCGGCCGCACTGCCATCAACCTGGAGGCCCCCACCATCGCCCGCCTGGCGCGCGACGTGCGCAACATCATCGGGGTGAAGGAGGCGAACAAGGACTTTGAGCACATCACCCGGGTCTTCCACCTGGTGCCGAAGGGGTTCCTGGTGTACTCCGGCATCGAGCTGTTCTGCTTCTCCCTGCTGGCCCTGGGTGGCGCCGGGCACGTGAGCGCCACCGGGAACGTCATGCCCCGCGAGGTGGCGCGCCTCTACGAGCTGGCCGCCGCCTCTCGCTGGGAGGAGGCGCGGGAACTGCACAACTACCTGCTGCCGCTGAACGACGCCCTCTTTATCGAAACCAACCCTGTACCGGTGAAGACGGCGCTGGGCCTGATGGGCAGGATCGCTCCGGAGGTGCGCCCGCCCCTGGCTCCGCTGGCCCCCCAGAACGTGGAGCGACTGCGCGCGGTGCTGGCGGACTACGGCCTGCTGGCGCCCTCACCCGTGCCAGCAGAGGGCCATGCTTAGCCGGGGGCTGCCATGAGGCGGGTCCGCTTTCTGGCGCAGGGCCGGGTGCACCACGGCACCTGGGACGAGGAGGGGCTGCGGGACGAGACAGGGCGCGTCTGGCCGCCGGACGGCGTCACCTGGCTGCCTCCTGTGGTCCCCTCGAAGATCCTGGGCTTCGCCCTGACCTACGCCGACCACGCCGCGGAACTGGGCGTGGCCCGGCCGGAAGAGCCGGTGCTCTTCTTCAAGCCTCCCTCAGCGCTGGTGGGCCACCGCGTCCCCGTGATCTACCCCGCAGGGGTGGCGTACCTGCACTACGAAGCGGAGCTGGCGGTGGTGATCGGCCGGCGCTGTCGCCGCGTCCGGCCGGAGGCAGTGCGTGACCTGGTCAAAGGGTACACCGTGGCCAACGACGTCACCGCCCGCGACTTCGTGGGCACCTTCTACCGTCCGCCGGTGAAGGCCAAGGGGTGGGACACCTTCCTGCCGCTGGGTCCGGCACTGGTGGACGACGTGCCGGCCCCCGGCGACCTGGCCCTGCGCACCTTTGTGAACGGCGAGCTGCGCCAGGAGGGAAACACCCGGCACCTCCTTTACTCGGTGGAGGAGCTGGTGGCATACCTCTCCGCCTTCATGACCCTGGAAGAGGACGACGTGATCCTCACCGGCACGCCCGGAGGCATCTCCCCCGTCCGCCCCGGTGATGTGATGCGCGTGGAGGTGGAGGGAGTGGGGGTGCTGGAAAACCCCGTCGTTGCCGAGGAGGGCGCAGGCTGAGGTGAAGACTCCGCCGGAGCTGTGGATGGTGAGGCACTTCGTCGATGGAGAATTGGTGGACGGGGCCAGCGGGCGGACCTTTCCCAGCCTGAATCCCGCCACGAACACCCCCATAGCCGAGGTGGCCGAGGGGGGCACGGAGGACGTGGACCGCGCCGTGCGGGCCGCCCGCAGGGCCTTCGACGACGGCCCCTGGCCGCGAATGCGTGCCGCCGACCGTGCCCGGGCGCTGCAGCGCATTGCCGACATCATCGAGCAGCGGGTCGACCAGATCTCCCTGGCCGAGTGCCTGGACACCGGCATCCCATACAGCCAGATCCGGGAGGGGCAGATCCCCCGCGCCGCGGAGAATTTCCGGTTCTTCGCGGAAGTGGCCACTCGCCTCCCCCACGAGGCCTTCCCGGTGGAGGGCGCGTTTCTCAACTACTTGCAGCGCCTCCCCGCCGGCGTGGCCGGATTGATCACCCCCTGGAACACGCCTTTCATGCTGGAGACCTGGAAGGTGGCGCCCTGCCTGGCCGCGGGGTGCACCTGCGTGCTCAAGCCGGCGGAGTGGGCGCCGCTCTCAGCGGCCCTGCTGGCCCAGGTCATCCGCGACGCCGATCTTCCTCCCGGTGTCTTCAATGTCGTCCAGGGATTCGGGGAAACCGCGGGCGCGCCGCTGGTGGCCCACCCCATGGTCAACCTGATCTCCTTCACCGGCGAGACCACAACCGGCCAGGAGATCGTGCGGAACGGGGCGGCCACCCTGAAGCGGTATTCGATGGAGCTGGGCGGGAAGTCGCCGGTGGTCGTCTTCCCGGACGCGGACCTGGACCGGGCCCTGGACGCTGTCATCGTTGGCCAGTACACGCTGAACGGGGAGCGCTGCACCGCCAACTCCCGCCTGCTGGTGGACCGGCGAATCCACGACGAGTTCGTTGGCCGCCTGGTCGAGCGTGTGGCCCGGCTTCGCGTGGGCGACCCCCTGGACCCGGCGACGGAGGTCGGGCCCCTGATTCACCCCGACCACTGGCAGCGCGTCACCGGCTACATCACCATCGGGCAGGAGGAGGGGGCGCACCTGGCGACCGGTGGCCGCCGGCCCGCACACCTGCCGGTGGGCAACTACCTGGAACCCGCGGTCTTCACCCGCGTGACGAACTCGATGCGCATCGCGCAGGAGGAGATTTTCGGGCCCGTCCTCGTGGTCATCCCCTTCCAGACCGAAGAAGAAGCCATCCGGCTGGCCAACGATGTACGCTACGGCCTGGCCGCCTACGTCTGGACGGGGGACATCGCCCGCGGCCACCGGGTGGCCCAGGCGCTGGAGGCGGGGATGGTCTGGGTCAACTCCCAGAACGTGCGCGACCTGCGCACCCCCTTCGGGGGCATGAAGCACTCCGGGATCGGCCGCGAGGGAGGCCACTATTCCTTCGACTTCTACCAGGAGTACAAGACGATCCACGTCGCCCTGGGCACGCACCGCATCCCGAAGATGGGGACGGGCGAGCGCGCCCGCCAGACCGACTTCCGGGGGCTGAACGGGTAGAGGGACCAGATGCCGCACCGAGGCCTGAGTGAGGGGTGAGGAGGCGGACAGCATGCCGGCACGGACGGGAGCCGAGTACATAGAGGGGCTGCGGGCGCGCCCGCCCGATCTGTGGATCGGGGGGCAGCGGGTTGCCGACCCGACCACACATCCGGCCTTCCGCCACGTCGTCCGCAGCCTGGCCGCCCTCTACGACCTGCAGCACGACCCGGCGCTGCGGGAGGAGATGACCTACGTCTCTCCGTCTTCGGGGGCGCGTGTGGGGATGTCGTTCCTGGTCCCCCGTTCCCGTGAGGACCTGGCCCGCACCCGAAAGATGATGAAGCGCTGGGCGGACTACTCCGGCGGCATGATGGGGCGCACCCCCGACTACCTGAACCGGGCGCTAATGGCCTACGCCACCGCCGCCGACTACTGTGCCCAGAACGACCCGCGCTTCGGCGAGAACATCCGCCGCTACTACGAGTACGTCCGTGAACACGACCTGGTGCTCACCCACACCCTGATCAACCCCCAGGCCAACCGCAGCGTGGGTCCCGGCGGGCAGGCCGACCCCACGCTGGCCGCTCGGGTCATCCGGGAGACCGCCGACGGCCTGCTCATCCGCGGCGCCCGCATGCTGGCCACCCTGCCGGTCGCGGACGAGCTCATGGTCTTCCCGTCCACCCTGCTCAAGGCCACCGACGAGGACCGTCCCTACGCCTTCGCCTTCGCCCTCCCCACGGCCACTCCGGGGTTGCGTTTCCTCTGCCGGGAGAGCTTCGATCCGGGCGGGACCACCTTCGACCACCCCCTGGGCGCTCGCTTCGAGGAGATGGACGCGGTAGTCGTCTTCGACGATGTCCTGGTCCCATGGGAGCGCGTCTTCCTCCTGGGGGATGTGGAGCGCTGCAACAAGGCCTTCGGCGCCACCAACGCCGTGGTGCACATGGCGCATCAGGTCGTCACCAAGAACGTGGCCAAGACCGAGTTCGTCCTGGGAGTCGCCTCCCTGATCGTCGACGCCATCGCCATCGAGTCCTTCCAGCACGTGCAGGCGAAGATTGCGGAGATCGTCTACTACCTGGAGACGATGAAGGCGTTCCTGCGAGCCGCCGAGGCCGACGCCCAGGTGGATAAGTGGGGGATGATGACCCCTGCCTGGCCGCCCCTGGACGCTGCCAGGAACATGTTCACCTGGATGTACCCGCGGATGATCGAGATCGTCCAGTTGCTGGGCGCCAGCGGGCTGATGGCCCGTCCTACCCGGGCGGATGTGGAGGGGCCACTGGGCCAGGCCGTGGAGAAGTACTATCAGGCGGCGCGCCTCCCGGCGGTGGAGCGGATCAAACTCTTCCGCCTGGCCTGGGACCTGGCCCTCTCGGCCTTCGGTTCCCGGCAGGTCCTCTACGAGCGCTTCTTCTTCGGGGATCCCGTGCGGATGCAGATGGCCACCTTCGCCAACTACGACCGCACGCCCTACATGGAGCGGGTGCGGGCGTTCCTGGACCGCGAGGACGCCGTCCATTCCCCCGGGCCGGCGGCTTCCCGCGCCGGCGTACCGCTGCCTGCGGGCGAGTAGCGCTGCCGTGGACGCCGTCGCCGAGCTCAGCGCAACCGCCTTCCGCCGGGTGATGGGGCTGTTCGCCACGGGCGTCACCGTCCTCGCCGTCGAGATCCCCGACGGCGTGCACGGCATGACGGCGAACGCGGTGGCTTCGGTCTCGCTGGATCCGATCCTGGTCCTGGTGTGCGTGGACCGGCGTGCCCGCACCCGCCAGTACCTGCAGACGGGGCGGCCCTTTTCCATCAACATCCTGCGGCAGGAGCAGGAACCGCTCTCGCGCTACTTCGCCGGGGCCTGGCGGTATGCCGGGGCGCCCGAGTTCCGCTTCCAGCGGTGGGCCCACGGGCCGCTGCTGGTCGGTGCCCTGGCCTCCGTGGGCTGCCGGGTCGAGCGGCTGGTGGAGGCGGGCGACCACACCATCGTGCTGGGAGCCGTGACGGGACTGCACCAGGGCGAGCCGGGCGATCCCCTGCTCTTCTTCGGCGGCCGCTACCGCCGCCTGATGCAGGCCGAGGCGTACGTCGGCGCGCCGGCCGACCCGTGGACTCACGAATCGGCCCGCATTCACTACGACCAGTCCTGACCACGATGGGCCACGAGCCGCCGCAGATCCTGCGCGCCGCGCACATCGAGTTCCGGGTCACGGACCTGGACCGGGCCGCCGAATTCTACGCCAGCCTCCTTGGATTCGTGGAGACGGCGCGGGACCCGACCCGGATCTACCTGCGTGGCTACGAGGAGTGGCTGCACCACAGCCTGGTGCTGCGCCGGGCTCCGTCGCCGGGGGTGGGGCACATCGCCTTCCGCGTGGCCGGTCCCGCCGATCTGGAGGCGCTCGTGGCGATCGCAGGGCGCGACGGTCTCCCGCATCGCTGGGTTGAGGACGAGGAGGCAGGGCAGGGGAGGGCGCTGCGGGTCCAGGACCCGGCGGGACTCCCGCTGGAGTTCTTCCATGAGATGCAGCCGGTGGAGCGGCTGCTGCAGCGCTACGACCTCTACCGCGGGCCCGGGGTGATGCGTCTGGACCACTTCAACTGCCAGGTGCCCGACGTCCCCACAACCGCCGCCTGGTATCAGCAGACGCTGGGTTTCCGCTGTTCGGAGCTCACCGAGACCGAGGACGACCCCCCGCGTCTGTGGGCCATCTGGCTGCACCGCAAGCAGAACGTGCACGACGTGGCGCTGATGACCGGTCGCGGTCCCCGGGTGCATCATGCCGGATTCTGGATGGCGGATCCGGCAGGGGTCCTGCGCGCCTGCGACGTGCTGGCGGCGGCGGGGCGGGTCCAGGCCATGGAGCGGGGGCCCGGGCGCCACGGGCTCAGCAACGCCTTCTTCCTCTACCTGCGCGACCCCGACGGCAACCGCATCGAGCTCTACACCGGCGATTACATGATTGCCGACCCCGACTGGCCGGCCATCCGCTGGAAGCTCGACGACCCGCGCCGGGCGACGCTGTGGGGTCACCCCGCGCCGCCTTCCTGGTTCGACGAAGCCGCGGCGGTGGAGTCCGTCATCGACGGGGCCCTTCAGCCAATACAGCCACCGACGCTGCCCGACCGTCCCGCTGCGGTGCGCTGACGCCGGAGCGGGAGGATTCATCCCATGGAGCGGATGCTGGAGGAGCTGTTGCGGGACCTGCTGGGGGCGGCCCCGGACGACCAGACCCTGCGTGCGGTTGAGGAGTGGCGGCGCGCCTGGCGCCGGGAGTGGGAGCGAGTGGAGGGCGTCCGGCTGGGAGAGGAGGACCTGCCCGCGCCCCTGTGGTGCTGGCCGCCGTGAGCGCCGACCTGGCCGCGCTGGCTTCGGCGGTCCGTGGCGGGCGCCTCTCGTCCGTCGACCTGGTGGAGCGTTGCCTGGAGCGGATCCGCGACACCGGGGAGCGCCTCCGGGCGTTCATCCATGTGGACGCGGAGGGCGCGCGGGAGGCGGCGCAGCAGCGGGACATGGAGGCGCGCCGCGGTCAGATCCGTGGCCCGCTGCACGGGATCCCCGTGGCGGTGAAGGACCTGTTCGACCAGGCCGGCCTGCCCACCACCGCCGGGGCGGCGATCCGTCGCGGGCACCGGGCTCAGACCACCGCCACGGCGGTGCACCGCCTGCTGGACGCCGGGGCGGTAGTCATCGGCAAGACCAACCTGCACGAGTTCGCCTTCGGGGTTACCTCGGTCAACCCGCACTTTGGCGCCGTGGCCAACCCCTGGGATCCCGAGCGCGTGGCCGGCGGGTCCAGCGGCGGGTCGGCGGCGGCGGTGGCGGCGGGGTGCTGCGCCGCCGCCCTGGGGACGGATACAGGAGGATCCATTCGCATCCCCGCGGCCCTGTGCGGTGTGGTGGGGCTGAAGCCCACCTTCGGCCGGGTCAGCCGGCACGGGGTGGTGCCACTGGCCTGGTCCTTCGACACCGTGGGCCCCATGGCCCGCAGCGTGGCCGACGCGGCCCTGCTCCTTGGCGTCCTGGCAGGTCCCGACCCCCAGGATCCCCTCACCGGAGGGAGCGCCCCCTGCGCGTCTCGGGTCCCGCCTGCTCCACCGTCCTTTCGCATCGGCCGCCTGCGCGGTCCGCTCTTCGACGAGGAGTTGGACGTTGAGGTAGGGACGGCACTGGAGCGGGCCTGCACCCTACTGGCCCGCGCCGGAGGCCGGGTCGAGGAGGTGGGTTTGGAGGAGGCGCTGGCCGGGCAGGCTGCGCAGACAACCATCCTCTTCGCCGAAGCCAGCGCCTACCACCGCCGCGCCTACCCGGGCCGACTGGCGGAGTACGGGCCGGACGTGCGTGAGCTGCTGGCCGCTGGTGCCACCATCCCCGCCACAGCTTACGTGGACGCGCAGCGGGTGCAGGGGATGGTGATCCGCCAGATCCGGCACCTGCTTACGGACTTCGACGCGCTGATCTGTGCCGCCGTCCCCGTGCAGGCTCCTCGCATCGAGGACGTGGACCCGACGCGGGGTGAGGGGTGGCGGCGCGCCCGGGCCCCCCTTTCCCGCCTCACCCGGCTCTTCAACCTCACCGGGCTCCCCGCGGTGGTCGTGCCGGTGGAGCAGTCCCGCAGCGGCCTGCCGCTGGGTGTGCAGCTGGCAGCGGCGCCGGGGGAGGAGGAGCGGTTGCTGGCGATCGCGGCGGTGCTGGAGGCCGCTACAGGCTGGTCCTTACCCATCCTGCCGTAGCTTCTACCCCCTCCGCGCCGCGGCGACGATCAGCTCGGCCGCAGCCGCGGGAAAGGGGGCACCCAGGACGTAGCAGCGCGCGCCGCGGAGCAGTCGGCTGAACCCGGCGAAGGCATCTTCCAGGCGGTGCGCGTAGCGCAGGGAGGAGTGCTGCTGCTCTCCCAGGTACATCAGGAGCTCCGCGCGGGAGAAAGGCGCCAGGCCTCCGCCATCCGGCCGCAGCAGCACGAACGCCTCCACCGGGACCTCACCCGCCGCCCGCGCCGCGGGGAGGTAGAAACGAACGCCGCCCTCCCGCGCGACCTCTGCGCCCCGGGGAAGAGCCCCGACCGCCTGGGCGGTCCAGGGTTTGATGGCCATGGGCAGCGCAAACGGCGCCGCCGCCCCCGTGGCCGGATCAAGCAGCGTGATCTCGTCGGTGAGGTAGGCCGCCCCGTGCCGGACCAGGATGGCCACCGTGGATGTCTTCCCCGCGCCACTTTCCCCGATGACGATCCAGGCCCGCCCGTCGACGGCCACTGCGCCGGCGTGGATGAAGAGCAGGTGGCGCAGCAGGGCCGCGCCGGTTGCGCCCACCTGCCCCAGCAGCAGAGGGAGCCACCCGGTCTGTGGCAGCGTGACCGACCACAGAACCTTGCCGTCCACGGTCCCCGTGGCCAGGCGGTCCTCCTCGGCCACGGTGACGTCCAGGGGAGGGAGGGGCTCCGCCGCGCACAGCGAGCTTAGGGCCGGGGCCAGAGCGGCGGCTATCCGGTCTGGCGCGGCGATGCGGATCTGCCAGCCGGGCAGGGTCAGGGTGTGTCGCGCGGGCATCACGGAGGCTCGACCCAGCGCAGGGCTGCGCGCCGCCAGCGGCCATCTTCCTCCCGGAGCAGGCCCGCGGCCGCCAGGCTCTGCAGCGATTCCGCAAGGTGCTCCTGCGGCCCGCCGAGGCTGGCGGTCACCTCCGCCGTCGTCCGTCCCTCGCAGGTCTCGAAGACCCGCCGGGTTGCCGGGTCCAGGAGGATAAGGCGCGCCTGCGCCACGTCCAGCAGGACGACCTCCCCGTCGAGCTCTGCGGCCAGGAAGGGCGCGCTCACGGCGCGGCGGCCGGGGTCACCCCGCGCAGGACTCCCAGGACGACCAGTCGGAAGGCGGCGCTGTAGGCCGGGGTGCAGGTGACCAGGGCGATGCCACGCTCCCCAAGCGGCGCCGAGAGCACTTCCACCCGCTCGGGGCGCACGACCTGCGACTCTACCACCGCATACCTGTAGCGGCGCCCCCCGTACTCCACCAAGATTACGTCCCCGCGGCGCAGGGTGTCCAGGCGGAAGAAGGGCGCTCCATAGGTGGTGCGGTGGCCGGCGATACCCAGGACCCCGGGGCGGTCGGGAAGCGGGGTCCAGGTGATCCGGCCGACCCCAAACCTGCGCAGGTGCTCGGGGGTCGCCCCTTCGGGGACGTAGCGCCGCAGTTCCAACCGGGGGATCGTCAGTACCATCCCCTGGGAGGCGGTACCGTCCGCCGCCGGCCGCCCGCCCTGCGCGGGTTCCCCGGTGGTTACCGCGCGCTCGCTCTGTGCAGACTCCCAGGCTGCCAGCGCCGCGGTCTGCGCCGGCCCCACCGCCACGGCTGTGTAAGCGATCCACCCAAAGGGAGCGAGCACCAGCAGCACGCCCGCGGCAATGCACAGGGTTCCTGCCATCCGCAGGGCCCTGCGGAAAGGCGGAGGCTCCTTGATACCGTAGACGATCACGACCTGGCGCCCGCGCGCCGCAGGACGATCCCCAGAGAGATCAGACCGACCCCGCCGGCAAACGGGATCCACAGGTTCGCCCCGCCGTAGGGCAATACTTCGACCGGGAGCAGCCTGGGGCGCACCGGACGCACGGCCTCAGCCAGCGGGCGGACGACCGGCCGGGCCGGGGGAGTGGCCACTGCCCTGGGGACGGCGGGCAGGACGACGGGGGTCACGCGAACCACTGGCGGCGCCGCTGGAGGCGGAACTGCCGGTGCGAGGGGCGTGGCCGGCGTGTGGGGTGTGACCACCGGCGTGGGCGGAGGGACGATGGCCTCAGGAGGCGGCGCCGGGGGAGCCACAAGCAGGGGTGCGGCGGCCAGGATGGGCAGGAGGATTCCGATGATCGGCAGGATAGGCAGCCACGGCGCGGGAGGCCCCGCCGGGGGAGGAGGGGGAGGAGGAATGGGAGAGACCACCTCCACCCCTGTGGCCAGGGGAATCGACGCGATCTTCACTCCCCGAGGCTGCAACCCTATCAGCCCCCGGCGGAAAGGGAATTCTTGCGCTCAATACCTTTCGCCAGAGAAGCCCCCCTCTTTGATAACACAGATATGGGATCAGGCGCCACGGACCAAAAGCAGTCTCCGAGCCGGTTATCCGGCCCGGAGACTGGAAGAATGCCGCCGGGACGTCCTGCTAGCGCATCAGGTTCAGCCGTTCCGACGGCGGTACCTCCAGCGGCCCGGTTGCCACCACCGCTGGAGCAGCCGGCTGGGACGGGGCCCGGGTCTGCTCTTCCTGAGGAGGTCCGGTCAACAGGGCTCCTCCCATCCCCAGGGCCAGCAGCAGCAGGCCGATCAGTCCTGCCGCCCCCGCCCCTCCACCGCCGGACGCAGGCGGTGCCGGAGCGGGGCCGGGTTCGGGGAGCGGCGAGGTGTTCTGCACGGATGTCGCCAGCGGGATAGAAGCGATCCTGATACCACCTGGCAATGCAGGCATAATCATACCCCTTTCTGCTGAGTTCGAGCCTAGCACCGGCTCCTCGAAGCCTACAATCTGTCGGAGGACAGAAAACGGGCGCGTGAACGACCGATCTTCCGAAGCGCCCATTTCGTCCGGAATGGCCGGCAGGAAACGACGCGCATGGCCCGGGAAGTACACGTAGCTGTGGTCGAAACCTGGAACCTCGGCAAGACCTTTCACCCGCCCCCGTGGCCCCTCTCTCTGGCAGGACGGATCGCCGCGCGCCCCGTGCGTGCGCTGGCCGGTATCTCCCTGCGCATCGAGCCGGGGGAGGTCTTCGGTCTGGTGGGACCCAACGGCGCCGGGAAGACCACGCTGCTCAAGCTCCTGGCGACGTTGCTGTTGCCCTCAGAGGGGGCCGCCCGGGTGGACGGCGCGGACCTGGTGAGCCAGGCGGGGATGGTACGGCGGCGGGTGGGGCTGGCCACCGGGGACGAGCGCACTTTCTACTGGAGGCTCACGGGGCGGGAGAACCTGGAATTCTTCTGTGGCCTGCGCGGGCAATCCCCGGCGGTGGCGCGTCGGCGGGCCGCGGAGGTCCTGGAACGCGTGGACCTGGTGGAGCAGGCGGACGAGACCGTAGGGCGGTACTCCACGGGGATGCGCCAGCGTCTGGCCATTGCCCGGGCCCTGCTGGACGATCCCCCGGTCCTGCTGCTGGACGAACCCACGCGCAGCCTTGACCCTGTGGCCGCCGCCCGCGTGCAGACCCTCATCCGCCGCCTCTCCCGCGAGGAGGGGCGCACCGTGCTGCTGGCCACGCACCAGCTGGGCGAGGCTGCCACTGCCTGCGACCGCATCGGCATCCTCGTGGCCGGGGCGCTGCGTGACGTGCTGGCGCCGCAGGCGGTGGGGGAGGATGGTCTGCGCCGGCGCTACCACGCCCTGGTGGAGGCTACGGATGAGCGTCCTCAATCAGTTGCGGGCCTTTCTTAGACGGGACTACCTCCTGGCCAGCTACTCCCGCCTCGCCCTGGCCTGGCAGGTCTTCACCGTCGTCCTGGTGGCGCCTACGCTGTACTACCTGGGACGGCTCATCCGGCCGGCTGCCTCGCCGCACCTGGCCCCCTACGGCGGAGACTACTTCGCCTTCGCCGTGCTGGGGGTAGCGCTCTTCGGGCTGCTGGCCGCGTCCATGGCCGCTGCGGCCGCAGCGATCCGTCAGGAGCAGATGATCGGCACCCTGGAGGTCCTGGTCGCTGCACCCATCTCATTGCTCACCCTGGCGGCGGGGCTCTCGCTGTGGAGCGTCCTGCTCGCCGCCGCGCAGACGCTCCTCTACCTGGTGCTGGGCGTGGTCGTCTTCGGAATCGACCTGGGCCGGGCCAATCTCGCCGCGGCCGGCATCGCCGTGATCCTGGCGGTGGCCACGTTCGCGGCCATGGGGCTGTTCGCGGCGGCCTTCGTCCTGGTTTACAGGCACGCCGATCCGTTCAGCAGCATCTTCGCCGGGCTTTCGGCCCTTCTGGGCGGGGTCTTCTACCCGCCAAGCGTCCTGCCCCCGGTGCTGCGGGTGCTGGCGGAGTTCGTCCCGCTGACGCATGCGCTGCGGGCAGTCCGCCTGGCCGTGCTGGAAGGGGCCGGGCTCGGTGCGCTGCGCCGTGAACTACTCGTGCTGCTCCTCTTTGCCGTGGTGCTCCTGCCGCTGGCGACGGTGGTCTTCCGCGGGGCGGTGCAGTACGCCAGGCGAGCGGGGACGCTGAGCGCCTACTGAGGGGACCCCCGGGGCGGTCAGTCCCCGAAGTTCTCCACCACCACCACGCCGTAGGGTCCGCCGTCGATCACCCCGATGCCCACCAGACGGTAATCCGGCAGCAGGATGTTCTCCCGGTGTGCCTCGCTGGTCATCAGGGCCTCATGCGCCTCCCGGATGGTGGCGGCGTAGGCGATGTTCTCACCGACCAGGCGCACGCGCACTCCCCGCCGCAACACTCGTTGCTGCGGCCCCAGGCCGCTGCGGTCCACGTGGGAGAGGTAGCCGAAGGCGACCATCTCCAGGCCGTGGGCGCGGGCCACGCTGCGGATGGTGGCGTGAGGCATGAGCGGGGCCAGCCCCGCGGCTGCACGCTCATTGTTGACCAGATTGAGCATGGTCACCTCGCGCTCCCAGCTGCTCTGCGCCGCCGTGGTGCGAAAGGGCAGGGGGTAGGTCGCCCACGCCGTGGGTGCTCCCAGCACCACCGGGTCCGGGGAGAGGATCGGGGCCGGGTTGATGAACGTGGCCGCGGCCGCCACCAGTACGAGGAGGGATACGGGTCGCCACATGCCAGCCTCCGGGGGAGCTCCGCACTCCGGACGCGGCCGGTGGAAGTGCCCGGCGCTTTCCGCCCCCTGGTGCAGGAGGGGTTGCCCGTTCGGAGATCCCTACCGGGAGTGTGTGCCCAGATCGTGGGTGGTCTAGTCGAGATGGCACAGTTGAGCAGGCAGGAGGCGGGGAGCGCGCGCCAAACATCTTCAGGGAATCCTGGGGCAAGGGTGAAATCAATGGCGGCGAACTGGCGAACGGCGGAACCTCTGGCGGACAAGGTGGCGCTGGTCACCGGTGCCTCGCGGGGCATCGGGCGCGCCACCGCCCTCCTGCTGGCCGAACGCGGCGCCCATGTGGGCGTCCACTATAAGAGCGCCGAGGCCCAGGCCCGGCAGGTGGCGGAGGCGATCGTTGCCATGGGCCGCCGGGCCGTCCTGGTGCAGGCCGACCTGGAGCGGCCCGAAGACGTGCGGCACATGTTCGACGTGGTGGGCGAGACGTTTGGCGGGCTGGACATCTTCGTGGCCAATGCCGCGTCCACCGCCTTCCGGCGCTTCGTCGACCTCAAGCCCCACCACTTGGCCCGGACCTACCAGATCACCGTCTTCTCCTTTGTTCAGGCGGCGCAGGAGGCGATGCGTCTGATGGCCGGACGCCGCGGTCGGATCGTCACCGTGTCCAGCTTCCCTACCCACCGCTACCTGCCCGACTACTCTCTGCTGGCCTCAGCTAAGGCCGCTCTGGAGTCGCTGACCGCCTATCTGGCGGTGGAGGCGGCGCCGCACGGCATCACGGTCAACGGTGTGAGCCCCGGCGTGGTGGTCACAGACTCGGCGGAGGTGTACGAGAGACGCCGGCACCCGGGGCTGCTGGACGCGGCGCTGCGGTACACGCCCAAGGGGCGACTGGGCCAGCCCGAGGATATCGCCCGCGTCATCGCCTTCCTGTGCTCCGACGACGCGGAGTGGATCGTCGGGCAGACCATTGTCGCAGACGGGGGGCTCACCCTGCCCAGTCCCTACTATCCACAGGTCGATTCCTCCCGGCCCGCGGCCGCAACATCATCCTCGGAGGAGCGTTCGTGAACACCCTTCCTAGCCGCGCTGGCTGAGCCAGGCGGCCGCGGCCTCGTCCAGAAACCAGCAGACCTGCGCCCAGCGCAGCAGGGAGGCCGGCACCGCTGCGGAGGGCTCGTCCTCCAGCGCGCGACGTACCGCCCGGGCCTTGTCACTGCCACTGGCGAGCACCAGTACCCGGGAGGCCAGCCGGATCACCTGGGGCGTGAAGGTGACCCGCCGCAGTGGCGGGTGGGGCGCAGTGGTGGCCACGACCAGACGGTGGTCGCCGAGCGCCGGATCGCCAGGGAAGAGTGAGGCCGTGTGCCCGTCGCGGCCGACCCCCAGGAGTACCAGGTCGAGCCGCGGCGGGTCGCCGAGCACCCGGCGCAGTTCCGCTTCGTAGTGGGCCGCGGCCTGCTGGGGGTCCACTTCGCCGCGGATGCGGTGGATGCGCGCCGCTGCAAGCGGAGCACGGGAGAGCCACACCTGCCAGGCCAGGCCGTAGTTGCTCTCCGCGTGGTCGGGCGGCACGGCCCGCTCGTCGCTCCAGAAGACCTCCATGCGGTCGTAGGGCAGCGCCCCTGCGCCGCCCTCGGCCAGCAGCGAATAGAGGTCCTGCGGCGTGCGCCCACCCGACAGCGCCAGGGCGAAGCGGCCGCAGGCCGCCACCGCCCTAACCGCCAGGCTGCGGATAGAGCGGACGGCCTCCTCGACCAGGGCGCGGGGTGTGGGGAAGATGCGGACGGCCGGCGCCGCCCTCATCCCTGCTCCAGGATGGCGCCAGGCCGCCGCGACTCCTCGTCGACGGCTACAGTTGCCGCCACCGCCGCCCGTCCCGCTCGATGAGGGCGCGCGCCGCCGGCGGGCCCCACGTGCCCGCTTCGTAGTTGGGGAAGTCGGCCGGGGGGTGGGCCGCCCACGCGTCCAGGATGGGCATCACCAGCGCCCAGGCCTTCTCCACCTCATCGTGGCGGGCGAACAGCGTCCGGTCACCGATCATCGCGTCCAGCAGCAGCCGCTCGTAGGCGGTGGGCTCCTCCACGCCGAAGGAGGTCCCGTAGTCGAACTGCATGTTCACCGGCTGGATGCGGGTGGCCTGTCCCGGGACCTTGGCGGCGAAACGCAACGCGATCCCCTCATCGGGCTGAATGTTCAGCGCCAGCATGTTGGGCTGCGTGGCCTCCACGCCTGCCTGGTGGAAGAGGATGAGCGGCGGCAGCTTGAACTGGATGGCGATTTCCGTCACCCGCTTGGGCAGCCGCTTGCCGCTGCGCAGGTAGAAGGGGACCCCCGCCCAGCGCCAGTTGTCGATCTCGAAGCGCACGGCCACGTAGGTGGGGGTGACCGAGTCCGCGGCCACGCGCTCCTCCTCCCGGTAGCCCGGCACTTCCCGCCCCTCCACCATGCCGCGGCCGTACTGTCCGCGCACCGCCAGGCGCTCCACCTCCCCGGGGTCAAATGGGCGGATGGCATGCAGGATCTTCACCTTCTCGTTGCGCACCGCGTCCGCCTCGATCAGCGCCGGCGGCTCCATGGCCACCAGGGTCAGCAGCTGCAGCAGGTGATTCTGCAGGATATCCCGCACCACGCCGGCTTCCTCGTAGTACCCCCCGCGGCCGCCGATCCCTACCGACTCCGCCACGGTGATCTGCACGTGGTCCACGTACTGCCGGGTCCAGATAGGCTCGAAGATGGTGTTGGCGAACCGGAAGATCATCAGGTTCTGGACCGTCTCCTTGCCCAGGAAGTGGTCGATGCGGTAGATCTCCGTCTCATCGAAGACCTGGTGCACCCTGGCGTTGAGGGCGCGCGCCGTCTCCAGGTCGGAGCCAAAGGGTTTCTCGATAATGATGCGCCGCCACCCGGCGGCCTCGCTCTGCCACCGGCCGCGCCCCCCCAGCCCCGCCTCATCCAGCCGCTCGACGATGGTCGCGTAGGCGCTGGGCGGCGTCGCCAGGTAGTAGAGGCGGTTGCCGCCCAGGCCCAGGCGGCCGTCCAGATCGGCCAGGAGGACGCCCAGGTGCCCGTATCCCTGCGGGTCGTCGTAGTCGCTCTGGATGTAGTGGATGCTCCCGGCAAACGCCTGCCAGGCGGCGGGGTCGTAGCGGACCTCCGTGCTTTCCCGCACCGCCTCCCGCACCTGCTCCCGGAAGGACTCGCTGGTGAAGGGGCGCCGGGCGAAGGCTACTACGGCGAAGGACGCGGGCAGCAGCCCCTTGCGCGCCAGGTTGTACAGGTCGGGGATGAGGCGGTTGCGCGCCAGGTCCCCCGTGGCCCCGAAGATGACGACGGCGCAGGGCTGGGGTGTCCGCCCCACCCACAGACTCTCGCGCAGCCGGTCGACCAGCGCCTCCGCTCCGGTCCGCCCGGCCAGCCCGCCCTCCACGCCGCCTATCCCTCCCGCACGGGGTGTCCGCCGAACTGCTGGCGCAGCGCGGCGACGACCCGGGCGGTGAAGGAGTCGTCCTGGCGGGAGCGGAAGCGGGTCTGCAGGGCCAGGGTGATCACCGGCAGGGGGACGGCCTTCTCGATGGCCTCCTGCACCGCCCAGCGGCCCTCTCCGGAATCCTCCACGTAGCCGCGGACGCGCTCCAGCTGCGGGTCGGCGGCCAGTGCCCGCTGCACCAGTTCCATCAACCAGGAGCGCACCACGCTGCCGTGGTTCCACAGGTCGGCGATGCGCGGCAGGTCCAGCCGGAACCCGGAGGCCGCCAGCAGCTCGAAACCTTCGCCGATGGCCTGCAGCATGCCGTATTCGATGGCGTTGTGCACCATCTTCACGAAGTGCCCCGCCCCCGAGGGGCCTACCAGCGCGTACCCGTCCTCGGGGGCCAGCGTGCGGAAAACGGGCTCCAGGCGGCGGAAGGGTTCCTCCTCACCGCCGACCATGAGGCAGTATCCAACCTGCAGCCCCCAGATGCCGCCGGAGACTCCGGCGTCCAGCAAGTGGATGCCCTGGGCGGCCAGCTCCGCGGCGCGCCGCTGGGAGTCGCGGTAGTGGGCGTTGGCTCCGTCCACGACGATGTCGCCCCGGGCCAGCAGGGGGGTCAGGGTGTCCAGCATCCTTGTGGTCGGGTCTCCCGCCGGCAGCATCATCCACACGGCGCGCGGGCTGCCCAGGCGCTCCACCAGTTCGGTCAACGAGCGGGTGCCCACCGCACCTTCCCGCTGCGCCTCCTCCACAGGGAGCGGGCTGCGGTTGAAGGCGACAACACGGTGCCCGCCGCGGAGCAGCCGGCGGGTCATGTTCAGGCCCATCCGCCCCAGCCCCACCATACCGATCTCCACACCACTCACCCCCAGCGGCCCTGCACTGGCCAAACATACCCTTAGTGTACCCGGCCCTTCTGACGGCGCAATTGGTCATTAGTCCTGGCCGGGAGCTGGGCAGGGAAGTCACAAATACATCCTCCGCCCGATAGACAGGGACACGTGCGCGGGGTAAATGGAACTAAAGAGGTCTCTTTTATCCCCATGCAGCTGACACGCGAGGCGGACTATGCCATCCGGACGCTGGTGGAGCTGGCCTCCAGGCCCCAGGGGGAGATTGTTCCCCTGCGCCGCATCGCCTCCCGGCAGCTTGTCCCCCTGGCCTACCTGAAGAAGATCGTCCGCCGCCTCACCGCCGCCGGCGCCGTGAGCACGTTGCGAGGACGCGGGGGCGGGATTCAGCTTGAGCCCTCCGCCGCCACGCTCACCCTCTACCGGGTCATCAGCATCATCGAGGGTCGTCTGGCCCTCAACCGCTGCCTGGTCCGTCGGGGCGCCTGCCCGCTGGAGCGGACGTGCCCGGCCCATCCGGTGTGGCGGCACGTGCAGGATGTCCTGATCCGGGAGCTGGAGGCCGTGACGCTGGCGGATCTGGTGGCGTCACGCCGCAAGCGGCGCCTCCGCCAATCCGGGCCCCGCAGGCCAGCACCTCCGGCGCGACCGCAAGGGGCGGGCCGCGGCCCGGCGGGCGGGGATGTCGGAGCGGTTCGCGGATGACCGGACACCTGCGCAATGCCGCCATCCTCTGGCTCCTCCTCACGGTCCTGGGGGAGGTGGTGGCGCTTCGCGCCCGGATCTACCCGCCAGCGGCGGCGGAGGAGGCCCAGGTGGTGGACGGCGCCTTTCGCCTGCTGCTGCTGCTGGCTGTGCCGGTGTTCACCTTCGTCCTGGCTGCCCTGCTGTACAGCGTCGCCCGCTTCCGCGTCCGCGGCGAGCCGCGGGGCGACGGGCCGCCGCTGCACGGGCGGGGGGCAGTCCCCTGGGTGTGGCTGGCCGTCACTACCGCTTTGGCCGTCTACGTCATCTTCAACCCCGGACTGCGCGGCCTGGCCGAGCTGCGGGCCAACCCCACGGCCGACCTGGTGGTGCGGGTGGAGGGGACGCGCTGGCTCTGGAGGATCTCCTATCCCCAGTACGGCCGCACCGCGCGGGAGGTAGTCCTGCCGCTGGGGAGGCGCGTGCGCTTCGACGTCACCGCCACCGACGTGGTGCACTCTTTCTGGATCCCCGCCTTCCGCATGAAGATCGACGCGGTCCCCGGCATGACCACCCGCGTCTTCGTCACCCCCACGGCCGTGGGCTCGTTCCAGGACAACGTCCACTTCCGGCTGCAGTGCGCGGAGCTGTGCGGCCTGGGACATTACCTGATGCGCAGCCCGGTGCGGGTCGTGGACCCGCAAGAGTTCGAGGCGTGGGTGGCTGAGGCGAAGGCACGATGAAGCGCGAGGGGGTCAGGCAGTGATGCCACTGCTGAAGGGGCTGGGCCTTGGGGCGGTGGGGTTCCTGCTGGGCGGGGGCGCCACCGTAGGGGCGGCCGCGCTCCTGGGCCGCCCGGCACCACCGGTGGAGGCGGCGATCACCATCGGCTACCTTGTCGGCCTGGCCGGCTGGCTGCTGGGCGTGGGGGTGTGGGACTACTGGGCCCGCGGCTGGTTCGGCCTGCCCCTGCGCCGGGAGGAAGTCCGGGGCTGGCGGCGCTACTTCCACTTCACCACCGACCACAAGGTCATCGGCCTGCAGTACCTGGTGACCTTCGTCGTGCTCTTCCTGCTGGCCGGCCTCTTCGCCATGCTCATGCGCATCGAGCTGGCCGCTCCCGGGCAGACCATCATGACGGCGGGGCGGTTCACGCACCTGATGAGCATGCACGGGATCATCATGATCGCCGTAGCCGTGGCCACCATCATCGGCGGCCTGGGCAACTTCGCCGTGCCCCTGCTAATCGGCGCCGAAGACATGGCCTTCCCCCGCATCAATGCCCTCAGCTACTGGCTGGTCCCTCCCGTGGCCCTACTGCTGGTGGCCACGTTCCTGACCGGCGGGTTCGACACCGGTTGGACGGCCTACCCGCCGCTCAGCGAGGTGAACGCCACCGGTCAGGTCCTGTTCAACCTGGCGGTGATTACCTTCGGCTTCTCCTCCATCCTGGGCGGCCTGAACTTCCTGGTGACGGTGGGCCGCCTGCGGACACCGGGGATGACCTGGGGCCGGCTGCCCGTCTTCGTCTGGTCGGTCTTCGCCGCGTCACTGATCAGCCTCACCGCTACCCAGTTCCTGGCCGCTGGACTGTTGATGATCCTGCTGGACCGCATCGCGGGCATGGCCTTCTTCTCCGCGGCCCGGGGCGGTGCCCCGCTGCTTTACCAGCACGTCTTCTGGTTCTACTCCCATCCCGCGGTGTACATCATGATCCTCCCCGCCTTCGGGGTGGCGCTGGAGGTGCTGACCCACTTCTCGCGCAAGCCGCTGTATGCCTACCGCTGGGTGGTCGGGGGC